>CAYXGR010000010.1:0-22590 GCA_964464525.1 uncultured Planctomycetaceae bacterium | reverse complement strand
CCGGGATCCATCTTGTTTGGATCATTCGGACAGCCATCTGCTTGCAATCCTCCAGTCATGATAATGGAGAAGCTCTGCGAACCGCCGGAGAGCGTTCCCTTGTGTGTCACGCGGAGTATGAAGCTGTCGGTGCCCGGTGTATCGACGACGATCTGCTCGATATTGTCCGTGTTGTTGTCGCCGGTCGTCGCGGCAGCGCTCGGGATAGCCGGATTCAGCACCCAGGGCAGATACGTGGTTCCCGATGACGTCCGTTCGAGGCGGAGGTCCAGATCGTTGACCAGCATCTTGTTCGGCGGATCGAGCAGGTTGCCCGGGGGTGTGCCCGCCGGATCGGTCCAGCAGATCGTCGCCCGCAACTCACTGCTCGAACCGTCGGTTGTGATCTGAAACTCGACCGAATCGCCGTTCGTCAGCAGATCCCATTCGCTGATTGTCATGGGTTGCGAGATGTCCGACGTGATCGTGTTGGCAGCCGCGAGCGTGTTCATCAGGCCCCAGCCGTGTTGATAGTCCGGCCCATTCGCTGTGCCGGCCTCGTCGGCGGTGTGAAGGACCAGGCCCTTGAGCGTCGCCGAGCGCATGTCGGCCTCGGTCGGATGGGTGTTCCGCCAGTGTTGAATCAGAACCCCCAGTGAACCGCTGACATTCGGCGCGGCCATCGACGTGCCCGTCTCCGTCCTGTAGTCGATGTCTGTGGTATCCGATGCGGAGAACAAATTGACGCCGTTGCCGATGATGTCCGGCTTGATCCGGCCGTCGTCGGTCGGTCCCCAACTGGAGAACGCGGTCATGCTCACACCGGCGGGACCGGCATAGCCGCCGACAATGTCGTCGACGGCGCCGACGATCAGAACATTCTTGGCGACAGCGCGCGGGCCGAGCGAGTCGTAGTCGCCATCCGGATCGCGGACGTCGGTACTACCCTGCCACTCGCTTCCCATCATAATCAGATGTTCAGTGCCGGGCGGAGGGCCGAGATCATCGCGGTCATTGCCCGCCGATCGACAGATGAGGTAATTCGGATAATTCCACGCGATGTCGTCCAGATCCTGGCTGAAGCCGTTGTAGAGCCCAAAGCGATGGTCTTCCACGATGCTGATATTCATGTCCCCGAACCAGAACCAGCGGTCGGTCCCCCCATTATCGAAGTTCCCGAATGCCCAACCCAGCAGGAAACCATAGGAGTGATTGGATACCCGAAGACCGGCGGCTGCGGCGGCGGGCATCTCGATGACATCCAGACTCCAGTCGTAGCAATCGAGCGACGCTGCGGGCGACATGCCGATTGCCGCGGCATTGACGCCGGCGGCAATCATCGTTCCGGCCACGTGGGTCGGATGAAAATGAGTCCCGCCCGGCGTGTCTATCTGCGTCGCGCGCCCACCGAATTCCTGGTGGCTGGTCCGCACGGCGGCCGCGTCCCAGATGCCCAGCGTGACCCCCGTACCAGTGAGGCCGAGCCCGCTCGATCCGCCGGGCAGACATTTGTCGGTACTGATCGTGTCGGCTGCATTAGAGTTGTGGGTCACGTTGTAGAGAGGGATGCCGTTGGCGATCGCCTGGAGTTCGATGATTCGGGTGGGGGATTCTTGACGAATAACCCAGCCCTTCCTCCGCGCGATTCTTTTGGCCTCGCCCTGATTGAGGATCATCGTCTGACCGAAGACGGGCGCCCCGGAGAGAATAGTGATCGCCATGACTGCGATGAGCGAACACACGAGGCGCAGTGAGAACATGGAGACCCATTTCCCGATCATTCGATGATCGTCGAACGATCCTTTTCGGGAAGTAGGTCCCCCGCATAAGTGGCCGGGCTGCGATACGATGAGGCGGAAATTTCTCAGCGATAAGGTGACTGTGTTCCCCCGCATCCGGAGATCCATGTCTGCAATGCGCTCGACCAGCATGATGAGTCGCCTTGTCATGTCATCTGCCAGCTGATTCGTACGGCGCGAGGCAAGTATGATTCGTTTCTTAGCCGCAGTTATCATGCCATCGCTCAGGTTGAACCTGGATTTGTCACAAGTGACTTGGAATAATTGAGTTACTGCGACTATTGATCGCGAAACATGGCGGTCAAGGCTGTGTCATTTTATACCCATCGCCACGGGTGTTCGGCAGGGTGTGGTCTAATCCAGACCATCCGAATAACTGGAACGAATGATGCCGGTTTGATTCCTATAGGCCGAAGCGGGTATCGGCGAACCATGAGTGTGATCCAGAATACTGAAACACCCTCATCGAAGTCTCCCGGCATTTCGATACCCGTAGATGTTCACACCGAACTCGGCGCCGCAGGCGCCGAGTTCGAAGTGCGAACTACCGAGATCACGGCTCGAATTCCCCTTATCGAGTGTGCCCGGACTATGGAGCCGTCAGTTTCCTCCCGACGGCGGATACACATACCTAGCCATATGTCTATTCACCCGCGATGTAATTCGGTCCGAAGGAATACTCATGACAGGCCGCACAGTCGATACGGGCCGCGTTATCCTGGTGGCAGACCCGGCATTGCCGCATCGTCATGACGCGGTAGACCACTTCGCGCGGGCGGTTCAGGAAGGCTTGGTCGGCATGACAGATCATGCAATCGACCTGGCCGATGGTCACATGGCGACTGTGTGAGAACAAGACTCCCTGTCGCAGGGTTGCCATTGGTGTCCAGGGCAGTTCCACGTCATTATTCATATATGGAAGCAGTTCGTCTAATTGGTGCAGTCCGCCGCCGCCATTTCCACCACCGTTATCGTCGTCACTGTCATCCTCATGGTCATGAATCTTCTTCTTGTCATTGAACTTGCCGGATTTATGGCCATCGTGAGAGTCATCCTCCCCTCCATTTCCATCGGGGCCACCGTTGCCCCCCCCTCCGGCGGTATGACAGTTGAAGCAGACGGCCTTGCCGGGCAGACCGGCATAGTCCTGCGTGGCCGCACCCGCGTGACAATCCAGGCACGAGAGATTCGCCTCGTTCTTCTCCATGTGTTCGGCATGATCGAAGAGAATAGGCTGAATGGGGCAGCATTCGGATGGAGTCGTCCTGACATAGGTCAACTGGCCGGTGGATTCGGCCAGCAGGATCCCCTCGCGCCCGAGGGTATTGCCCACGGAGAGGCTGATCATCATCTTGGTGCCGATCGGCCGCGAGATCCTCGGCGCTCGCGTGGTGGAGATCGTGAACGTACACCCGCTGAGTTGGGCCTGTACCTGCATGTTCATGCCCAGAACCGGGCCCGTGAAGATATACATTCCCATGCCGGGAATGCCATCCACCACGAACGATCCCGGTGGTATCCAACAGTCGACCGTGTAACCGGATCCATCCACGACAGAGAAACCCACACCGTCGATGGCCGGATCAAACGATAGCAGAGAGGAACTGGTTCCGATTGCCGTTAAATTGTTGCCGACCGTATCGATCGTGACTTCGTTGATGGCGAAACAGTCGGTGTTGCACATCGGCTCGGGCGCGGCCAGCGGAGAGACGGTGCCCACGACGTCGGGCAATCCGCCGCCGCCCGCGGTGGCGCCCATATCGAGAACCGGGGAACCGGGTTGGAGTCGCCAGTCATCATTCTGTGGATCGATGAACATGGGATCCAGATCGACGTTGCCCAGTCGGTCGGAATACTCGCCATTGTCGATGCAGTTGAACTCGACGAGTGAATATGCATCCGTATTAAGATGGCTCTCTGATTCGAGTTGCACGGCCGGATCGTCCACGTGGAAGTTGTCAGGCGACCAGACGTGGTTGATGCCAAAGGTCCAATCCAGATCTTCTTCGTCGGAGTGATGTTTCTGGTCGTATTTCAATCGCATGTTGCCCCGGATAATGTTGCCGTAGATCATCACGTCGCTGAAGCCGGGAGCGAAGTCACGGCCCAGCGACTCGCTGCCATCGTATTCATGGCCATGGCGCTCGCTGTCGATCGCGCCGCCGACCGGGTCTCTGCTGCCGGCGGCCACGTTTTCTACGATCGTATTGTTGAAGATCTCCGCATAGAACGTATCGTCGAAGGCAATCGCGCCTCCGCGGACATGGTTCTCACCATGATCGTCGGCCCAGTTCCGGGCGATTACGTTGTGATGCACACGCACGACGGCGTTTTGATCGGTGATATCTTCAAAACTGACGGCACCGCCGTCGTCATAGTTCGAGTTTCGCAGAATGATGTTCCCATAGAGTTCAATGGGGCCTGATTCTTCAAAGAACACGGCACCGCCATGATCGTCCGCGTGGTTTTCCTCGATGAGGTTTCCGGCAACGATTAACTGGTCCTTGACTTCATACAGCGAGATGGCGCCACCGTAGTCTGGCGAGAAATTCTGAACGAGATGATTGTTGAAAATCTCGTAGGTGCCGGGTGGGCAACCGGGGATCTCGTCATCAATCACATGCTCAGGCTCGCCGTGGTGAGGGCCGTACTCCGGCTCGTCATTGACGCTGATGCCGCCGCCGTAGCCCCCGGCGCATCCGTTGTTGGAAATGGTATTCGACCAGATGCGAACGTCGTGGTTCGTCTTCTGCAGCCAGATGCCGCCGCCATAATAGCCGCCATTGTGGTCAATGATGCAGGTGTTGATGTCGATGTTGCGATTGCCGGCGTCGCCGAAGATGCCGCAGCCGATGTCATCATCCACGCTTCCACGTGTAATCGTCAGGCCGCTGATCAGGATGTTCGACACACCGCCGAACTCGCCGCCCTGCCCGATGAAGAAGACCGGTCCCCGGCCGACGAAGCCCTGGCTCTCCATACTCAACTGCATCGAACCGAGACCGTCGAGGATCGTCTCGCGTGGCCCGGCGCCGATGAACTGAATGTCGGACTCGGTGATCTGAATCCGTTCGTTGTAGTACCCGGCCGCGACGAAAATATATCTTGGAGTCGCGGTGGGCAAATGGGCCATTGCCTTCTCAAGGGTGCACCACGGAGCAGCCTGGCTACCGTCTTCGGCGCCGGTGTTGCATGTATCCACGAACACGGATCGCTCGGCCATGTATTGCGCTCGATTAGAGTCGTATGTAATCTCCACGGGCATGGCATTGGAAGAACCCGCATGGGTTGTGACGATCATCGGACCGCTGATCGGATCGATCGGATCGCCCACGTGGATCTCGGTATCCGTCCACGACGTCACATAGAGTTCCCGGCCGCTGAGCGTGACCGTGGAGAACCCGCGCTGTGCGCCGAAGTCCGTCCCCATGAGGATGTAGCCACCCACGTTAGTGACTTCCTGAATGACCGGTGCCGGTGGCGGCGTCGGCAACGCCATCGCCGGCGGCGGGAGTGGTGGATTGGGCTCGTGCGTCGGCCCCTGGCCGAATGCGACCGGGATGAGTGACCAGTCGGCCTCAAACTTGTGTTTCCCCTGACCCATCGTATAGGGCATGATCAAGGGTAGATATTCTTCATTGAAACCCGGCAGGCTCGGATCGTTGCCAAGATACAGGAGTGCCGTCGGGGCGACTCGTCTTTCAATCTCCGGCTTCTGGCCGAGCGATTCCCCAATCGGGCACTGCGTGTTCGCGTTGGTTCCCACGCTCGCGCTATGATAACACATGGGATTGCCCTGAAAACCGGACCCGAGGAAATAACCGAGATGGTCATAGATGCCGACCGGTGCCTTGTCGATACCGGCCTTCTCCAGGAACATCAGGCTGAACGGCCTGGGATCAACAAAAAGGTCGTCAAAGACGCCGCCCTCGACTTTGCCCGATAATGGTACAATTGTATTCATGCCGAAGTTGGAATCTTTTCGCGCGCCACCCGAAACCGTGACTGCGATGACATCCGATGCAACCGGTGACGGAGAGAAACCCGCCTGCGGTATCACCTTGACTAGGTAGTCTCCGGGGGCCAGATCACGAAATTCGTAGAATCCCGGCATCGGGCCAACATAGACACCACCCCACTCGTCGACGGGCATGGTGTACGGCTCATGCCAGCCCTGGGCCAGCGTGGCGGCCTTGTTGAAGGCACCTGTCGTCGTGGTGGCGAGCAGGGTCGTACCTGTCGCGTCCCACAACTCGACGGTGACGCCATGGAGTGACCGGTCGTCCTCTTCGTCATAGATGCCATTCCCCACCCATGTGCCCGTTGCCAGATGGTCGTAATAGACGATTCCACCGATGTCGCCCGATGCCGGGGGAATCGGCTCGAGCAGCAGGTCCGCGTTATAGTTCGCCGTATACCATTGGATATACCGGTTCATGGCGTTGTGGGTGACCTCATACGGCTGCCCTAGTTCGACACACTGGGGGAACTGGATCGGATTACAGTTCGGATTGATCCAATAGGCGCCGGGATAAAAAGTGTCGGTGACGATCGCGCCGCGATAACCGGCGGGCAAAGTGACATCGACGTGCGCCAGAACCTCCACTTCGGGAAGATTATCGAAACGATACCAACCGGTCGCATCCGTTATCCGCGACATCCATACGCTGCCATCCTTCAGGCGGATATTGACTTTCGCCCCGGGTATGCCTGCGCCGGTCGTGTTGTCCTTCACAAAACCCTGTGCGCGAGCGAAGAATCGCGGCACCATGATGCTCGGCGCCAAGACGCCCCATGAGGGATCGGGAAAGACGACATCCTGATGTGGGGCGACGCTCACTTGCTGTTGTATATAGACATAATCGATGGGAATGTCGGAGCAGAATAATTTATAGCGACCGGGCGGGACCTGATCAAACCGGAACTCGCCGGTGATCGGATCGGCCTCCGCGGTCGCCACGGCATGGGGCATCATCGTCTCGGAGTCGACGTGGAGCACGACGAGTCCGTTCGCAACAATTGTGTTCGCCGTGACACCCGGATGCAACGGGGGGATGAGCGCCTCAGGGGCCTCACCGGGTTCGAGTGGCTCGGGTATCCAGCCCCTGTCTGCATCCGCCATGATGCCCGTGATGCTGCCGGCATACAGGAGTGAGCCGCGCGGTCCAAAGCGTTGTTTCACATTGGCCTCGGTGATCTGGCCGAGTTTTTCGGCGAACCCATGCCAGACGAGATAGGCCCCTGCTTCGGTACCGGGATCGCCCGGATACAGAACGGCCTCGAATGCGCGCCCGCCTTCTTCACTGCTCAGGAGATAGAATTCCGTGGTCTCGTCGAAATCAAGCGGCGATCGGGTCAAGGGATTCACCACGGGGAGCGGTGTCGTCCCGTTGACGTCATAGAGATAAGCGGTGGAGGGATCCGACGTCACGCGTACCTCTCCTGGCGGAAGCCCGGTGAAGTAGTAGAGACCGTCCGTGCGTCCCTTTTGCTCGCCGCCCTGGGGGAGTTCCGCGGAGGACTGTGTTCCGGTCACGCCGGTCGCCAGGAGGTTACCGCGGTCGTCCCAGACACTGACGGTAACGCCGTTCAGATGGGCATCTTCGCCATCATCATCTTCTCCGTTGATCTCGTTTTCATAGAAAGTGTAAACAAGGAGATTCGCCGTCGGCAATGGCAGTGGCGGTAGGTAGGCGTCCTTGAGCTGGATCTCTCCCTCGGTTGTGAGTGTGAATTCGCGGCTGGTGCAATCGTGGTCTGGCACGGAGAACATGACAACATAGTCGCCGGGCGCCGGAACGTCGGCAGTCCAGGCATTTCCCGAAACCGTGCCATAGGTGATGAACGCGCCGCCCGCGCGTTGATTCTGAACCATCACCTGCACGCCATTGAGCGGCGTGGCGGCAGGGGCCATGATCGGGCCCGTCCCGTCGTTCGCACCCGTGTAGATGTCGCCGCCGATGATGGCGGTCTGGGCGGATGCGATTTCAATGGCCGGCGACATCGCCAGCGTCAGGAGTAAGGCTATTTCAAGATGGTAGACGAGTGAGCTTCTCACGATTGTTCCTCCCCAGGTCCGGTCGTTGCACATTTTCGACAGTGTTCAGCCTTGATTCTTGAGCGATGATCCGGCCGCCAGCAGCGACAGTTCGGAGATCGCGATTCAATCAATTCGCCGCAAGCCCGATAGTATGACAGCCGCCCCGCATGGGAGTTCGGTACGATTGTTGCTGTGGACGCATTGAGTCAATATATCTCGGCCTACAGATAGAGTTATCCATTGTAGGCAGCCCCCAAAAACAGGTCCCGCATTCTCCGCCAATTGAGAGGGTCGTGCGATATTATCGATGCCGCGATCTGGATAGACGACGGTAGCGTTCTGGGCTATACCAGTCGCCGTCAGTCGGGAGCCCCGGCGAGCGGTCAATATCAAGTTTCCCATAATTCGGATCCGTGCTATTTGCATCGTATTATCAGTGGACCCTCTCGGCAGCCGGTGGATCGATTACGAATAAAAGTCTCCGGCATCGGTCGCCCGTTCGTTGTGTTTTGCACGTAGTGTGCCAGAGAGCAGACGCGTGGTCCGCAGCCATAACTCCCTCATCAATAAGGCGTTGTGTTGATTCAATGGAGATGAGGATGGATTCGGATCCAAGTCGGGATTGGTATGTTTTGTACCCGCTGTCCGGACCGATATCCGACCGCGGCGGGAGGCTTGATGCGTAACATCGGGGTGCAATAGCGGTTATGGGTGAATGGGGTGGTCTGATCCGATTGGCACACAATGATCCACATGGGGACACACCGCCATCGGGGGATGATCTGCATTGTCTATATATATTGTCTATAGGAACGTATTCGAGAGATGTGAGAATTCGATTGGATTCGACCGAGCTGATAGCGTGCGTGAGAAGACGATTATAGGATCAGAGCCGCGACCGTAAGGGAGCGGTCGGTGCTGATGGGGATCACCCCATGACGGATCTCCCAACGTTTCTCGCCCCCCCACCGAGCGTCCGAAAATAAAATCTTGTTGATTGGTGAACAAGGTGTCCTCGAACTCGATACCCATGCCTCCCGTCCTTGAATCTGGAAGAGGAGGGACTTTCTCCTCTCCCGCTCCCCCTCCACCGATTGCGCGACTCAAGGCCGAGAGGTTTATAAGGCTGTTGGTATCATTCGATCATCCATGCGGGCGTCTCTTGCGCATGCCGCAGCCCCGGTCCGCGCTGGGCGAACCGGGGCCGTGACAGTGTGAACTATCCTTTACGACTACGGCCAGGGATCCAGGATCGTCGCGGTGGTCATGCTGCCCGCCGCGTCATAGTCCGGATCGTTCACGTTGGTGATCGTGAACACCACTGACGGCGTGCCGCCACCCTCGAACGTCTCGCTCGAGAGTGAGAGCTGCCCGTTGGCTCCGGTCTGAGCCGTCTTGTTCTCACCTCCAAAATTGTAGGTGACCATGACGTTCGCCTTGGGCGTACTGCCATTGGCATCGACAGCGACCGCAGTCAGAGTCGCTTCCGCGAACCATTTACCCTCGCCCTTATCGATGCCCTGGCCAACGAGCGCCGAAATAATGACGACATTGACCGGTGGAGGTGCATCGCAGACGTCGCCTATTCCGTTGCCATCCGCATCCGCCTGATCGGCATTGGCCGTGGCGGGGCAGTTGTCGCAGGCATCGCCAACGCCGTCACCATCTGAATCCAACTGATCCGTGTTGGGTGTATTCGGACAGTTGTCGATAGCATCAGGGATGCCGTCGAGATCAGTGTCCAGCGGCACGTCGCACGCATCCCCGATTCCGTTGCCGTTTGCGTCCGTCTGGTCGGCGTTGGGTGTGGCGGGGCAGTTGTCACAGGCGTCGCCGATGCCGTCGCCATCCGTATCCACCTGGGCGGGGTTGGGCGTGAGCACGCAGTTGTCCGTAGCATCAGGCACACCGTCGCCATCGGCATCGGGCGGCGGCGCCGCTGGACTGCAGGTTGTGTTGGTGCCGTCTCCCGGACGGAAGACCTCATAGAAGTCGCCACAGCCACAGGCAGCGTTGAACTGGCCACCTGCCCCTTCGCCTGGGTTCACGGTGAAGGTTGCGATGACCGAGGCGAGCGTCGGGTTCTCAATCGTTTCGAGAATCAATGTCGCGCTGCCGTCTACATTTGTGATGGCAGCCGAGGCCCCGCCGTTACTCCAGTTCGCGAGGACATGGGCGCCTGGCATCGGACCGAGCGGATCTTCGACGATGACGGTTACCGAGGCGGTCCACTTTGCACCCTCGGTGAAACCGCTGGTTCCACTCATCGTCGAGATCCGGATCGCTGTGGTGCAATCCGGCGCGGGTACACCACCGCCACCGGGCAGGGCTGCGGGGAGCGACCAGTCGGCCTCATACTTCGTCGTACCCTGTCCCATGGTGTAGGGCAGTTCAAGTGTGAACTTATTGGGATTGTGGCACGGCGGATCGCCGGGCATGGAACTCCCGTCGGCGCCCGAGCAGGGTGGCAACGTCGGATCGTTGCCCCAGTAAAGACGCAGACCCGGGGCCACCAGACGATCGATCTCCACACTCTGCCCGAGTTGCGGGCGATCGCAAATAGCACCGTAGGGCACTTGTGGTTGTGCAGGATCGAAGAATGCCGTACCCGGATAGCACACACCCGAGGGCTGAAAAAGCGTGTCGAGCCTGTAGCCCAGATAATCCCGAACAATCACGCCCAGACCTACGAGCAGGGCCTTTTCCTCGGCGAATGCACTGTACCATCGAAGGTCGAGATTCTGATCGTCGAAGACACCGCCTTCGAGTTGGCCGGCCTGGGGCACGAGTGTGTTGATGCCGAAGTCGGCATCGTTTCGGGCACCGCCGACTACCAAAACGGTTTGGTCAACAAAAGTCGGACCGATCAACGGGAGAACTTCTCCCGGCGCGTGGAAGCCGTTTGGCAGAGTCAGACGAAGCGTGTAGGTACCTGGCGCCACATCCCTGAACTCATAAAAGCCGGGCATGGGGCCGGAGAAGAAGCCACCCCACTCGTCCGGTGGGACGCTGATCCCGGGAAGGATGTAGCCCTGTGCCACGGCACCGAGCTTATCATAGTTTCCGCTCGTCGTGATCGTGGCGGGATCCTGAACCGGGAAGCCCAAGGCGTCCAGCACTGGGTTTCCTATGGCATCGAGGAGCGGGATGATGCCTCCGGCGCCGTCGAGCAGCTCGATCGTTGCGCCACCGACAGCACCTTCTTCAACTTTGTCATAAAGGCCATCGCCGACCCAGGTACCCATGGCAAGAGAGTCGTTGAACACGCGTCCCTGGATCTGACCGGCCGTTGCGGGGACCGGCTCGAGGATCAGGTCTGACTTGTAGTTTGCCGTGTACCACTGGACATAGCGGCCCATTCCGTTGCGTACCACATCGAGGGGCGGGCCGGCGACCACGCAATTCGAATCGTAGTTGGGCGCCCCGAGATTCGGATTACACGGGAGGGGGACGAGTGGGCATTGAGGAAACACGAGGGGATCGCAATTCGGATCCGGCGGCACATGGGCCGTCGGGTAGTAGGTGTCGGTGACGAATTGGCCACGATAGCCAGGCGGCAACTCGACGTCGATCATCGCCATCGTCTCGATCTCGGGTAGGGCATCGAAGTTGTACCAACCGACGGCATCTGTAACCGTGCTGAAGACGGCGTTGCCGGCCTGATAGCGGATGTTGACCGTCGCGCCGGCGATTCCGATGCCGGTGGACTCATCGACGACGAAGCCATTCACGCGGGCGAAGAACCGCGGGATGATGGCTAGTGGAAAACCCGGCAGTTCCTGTGCAAATGGAGGAATGACTACGTCATTGACGCCATCCACCGTGATCTGTATCTCTCCGAAAACCGTGTTGAGCATTTTGTCTGTAATGAAGATGAAGTAGGTTCCCGCGGGCACGTTGTTGATGGAAAACGCGCCGGTGACCGGATCGGCGTCCGTCGTAGCCACGACTCTGAACTCGTTTCCGATCCGTTGCCAGAGGACGAGGAATGCATCGGGCACCGGTCCGTTGGCCGAGACACCCTGGTTTCGATAGACCGGATCAAGTGGAGCGCCTGGCTCCGGTGGCTCGCCGGCTATGGGCGCCTCCCACGGTACGTCAGCATCCTCGACGACGCCGCTGATGTTGGAGGCGCCACAGGGGATGGGGTTTCCGTTGAAGTCGGTGCACGCGTTTGTGGCACTGCCGAGTTGACCGAGTTTCTTGACAAAGCCAAACCAGGCGACGAAGCCCCCGGCCTCGGTGCCGGGATCGCCTGGGTAGATCAGGATTTCCCACTCCTGGCTGCCTTCCATCGTGTAGGTGTGGTACCAGCCCGCATTCCATGCCTGGCCGCTGGCGTCGATGGCGCCGGGAATGGCACGAAGGCGATACTCGCCGGGGGGGATGTCCTGCAGGTAACACAGACCGGCGGCGGCGGCACCAGAGAATACCAGGCCATCCGTGGTGGTAATTGTCGTCGGGGTACCGGGTCCGCTCTGGGTGGTGCAGCTCGATACAATAACGCCCGTTCTGGGATCGTACAGTTCGAGTGCCACGCCACCGAGACCCTTGTCCTGTGGCAGGTCGGCTGCCCCGTTGACCTCATTCTCTTCGAAGGCATAGACGAGCAGATTGCCCAGGGGTTGTACCGGGTTGGTCGCCGGAACGACGTCTCCCGTAGCAAGATCCTGATAGAGCGCAGGCAGATACGCGTCGGTGATCTCCGCGCCAAAGATCGGGAAACCCATATCATCGAACGTCACATTGCCCAGAATACTATTGTAACTCGACATATCATAGACCCGGCTCGTCAGATCGTGATCGGTCGCGCTGAACATGGCGATGTAGGTGCCGCCCGCCGGGACACAAGCAGTCCAAGTGTGCTCCATACCGGCGACAGTGCTGAAGGTTCCGTACGTGACGAAGGCACCTCCGTTCATATCCTGGATCATGACCCGGGCGCCGTTGGCCTCCGTCAGCGAGACCGGCGGGATGATCGGATCACGATGGACGACCGGTTCTCCCAGCGCATTCAGGGTGTACGTGACGGCCGCGCGGCCGCTGTATACCGAGCCGCCGATCTGAACGTCGCCGGGGGCAACGCACTCACCGTTTGCCTCGCCGACAACCAGATTCAGCATGGCCATCGCCAGAAGGCATACTGACCAATTCCAATAGTTTGGTTTTCTCATCACACTTCTCATCATACTTCTCATCTCATTTCCTCCAGACTCCCCCGACCAAAGATACTTCTACGTATCACGTAAAAAAGTTCAAACCCTCCGTGCTAACGATTGCGAACTGCTTCATAACTCACCGGCATCATCAAGAATTTGCGTCTTGCCATGATGGCACACGCTTGCTCATCATCAGGGCGCCTTCTCTTTGGGTTGAATCACCGCTTCCAACAGCCTTTCCACGATGTCCTGTCGAACGCCGGGCAGGTAGAACCGGGCACCCGCGCCCAACACCTCTCGCTCGATTCGGGTTGAATGTCGTGTCGCGGCGACGATCAATGGAACAGGATGTGTCGTGGCGACAACCAAGCGAATGAATTTCAACACTTCGTTTATTGCGCCACCCACCTGGAGGATGATCACTGGAGGTTCCTGGCGTCGCACTACGCCGAACGCCTGTTCCGCCGCTTCTGCTTCAAAAACCACCATCAAATGAGCCTTGGCAATGCGTCGTAGACTGGGGACGACATTATCATCCAGGGCCACGATCATCCCTCCTGACGATGGTTGAGCAGCCATGATCCATCCTTTATCCTTCAGTCCCCGAATGTGTTTCACATCCGTCTTTATGCATAGCAGACGGCATGCCATGTTCTCGGACGAAGCAGAAATCGCCACAAGTTATTGATATTTCACGTGTTATGGATGCCCGTCGACGTGGGGTTCGGCGGAGAGAAGTGTGTAACGATTCATACCGACGCCGCCGAATAGGCGACGGAACATCGGCCGATAAAAGCACTTGCGCAATTCCGGAGCAATCCACTCCAGACGGAATAAAGTGTTCCTGTATTTCAGGAATCCCGACACTGTGATCCGTCAGTTCACGCGAACATACAATCTGTCTGAAGATAATAATATTGGTAAAACCTGATTCGGTCTTACCCACAAATGACACAGCCCCGGTTCGTCGATGTCAAAACGAACCGAGGCTGCTCGTCGGGGTCTCCCCCTCGAACAAAAAGACCTGATCCTGATGATGCGGGCCGAAACGCGCCCGCATCATCGTAGGGATCGTTTACAGGAGCATCATTTCCTCCGCATGAAACGTCGACGACGGCGGCGGCAACTCATGCCGATCAGCCCGACGAAGGAGAGGAGGCCGGCGGATGCGGCAGCGCCCATTCCGCAGGATCCGGTCCCCTTCTCCGCACTGAACAAGCTGTCGAAGCCATGCACTTTTCGTATCGTCGGCCGAATCTCCGGAACAATTACCAGGGGATTCGGCTGACCGATGACGACGCTGAGTTGGCTGTTCGCCGCATCCCAGCCGGGGATGTTCACGCTGTCGATGGCGAAGGTGACCATGGGGACGCCATCGATCGTTTCCGATCCGACGATCATGAAGCTGCCGCCGTTGGCCTCGGCCGTCTTCGACTCACCGCCGAAGTTGTACAGGATCGAGTCGCCGCCAGTCAGGGTGAATGGAAGACCGCAGGTCGCATCCTCGAAGTTGACAGTCACCTCGGCGCGCCACTTCGCTTTCTCCATCGGGATCGCATTGCCGCTGAGGCTGGCCACGACCACACCGGCGGGTACGCAGACGCCGCAATCCGCCTCCGGCACGCCACATCCGCAATTACCCGGATCGATCTTGTTCGGATCATTCGGGCAGAGGTCGTTACAATCCAGAGTCCCGTCGCCGTCTGTGTCAACGTCTGCCACACCACAGCCACAGAATCCCGGCTCGTCCTTCAGTGGATCGCCGGGACAGAGATCGCAGCCATCCGGCACTCCGTCCATATCGAGATCGATCGTATCGTCGAATCCCGGACAGATATCGAGACAGTCGTTGACGCCGTCGCCGTCCGCGTCGCCGGGAGGCCCGGCATCGGCGGGACAGTTACAACTGTCTTCACCGGGATCAAGGATGCCATCACCACAGACTGGCACAGGGCCGCCGCAAAGGATGAAACCACCGATATCCGGTCGGTTGACTTCAATACAGTCGAAAACACCGCAGCCCGGGTTAAAGACACCCCCTGAGCCTTCGCCCGGAGTGACTGTCATGGTCGCGGTAACGGACACAATCGCTGGATCCTCGATCGTCTCGAGGACCAGGATCGCATTCCCATTCACATTGGTGATGGCAGTCGAAACCGCTCCCGTACTCCAACTGGCGGAGACATTAGCGCCCGGCAGAGGGCCGATCGGATCAGCGACCGTCAAGGTGACCGAGACTGTCCACTTCGGATCCTCGGTGAAGGTGCTGGTGGCGCTCATCGCGGTGATCTGAATGGCCGCCGGACAATCTGGAAGCGGTGGATTCCCGGCACCGGGAATGGCTGCCGGCAGCGACCAGTCGGCCTCGTACTTCGCCAACCCCTGGCCCATCGTGTAAGGCAGTTCGAGGTCAAACAGGTTTGGATTGTGGCAGGGCGGATCACCCGGCATGGGACTGCCATCGGCCCCCGAGCAGGGCGGCAGCGATGGATCGTTGCCCCAGTAGAGTCGAAGGCCCGGTGCCACCATCCGATCGATCTCCACGTCGCTGCCTAGTTCCGGCCGATCACAGATGAATCCGTACGGCTGCGGGATGTAGCCGGGAGGCGCGTCGGCGGCCAGACTGGTTCCGGGGTAACAGACGGGCGAAGGCTGTATCAGTGTGTCGAGTTGGAAGCCCAGGTAGTCGCGGACAGTTACACCCAATCCGACGAGAACCTGCTTCTCCTCGGCAAGGGCACTGTACCATCTCAGGTCGAGATTCTGGTCGTCGAAGATTCCGCCTTCGAGTTGTCCGGCCTGTGGAACCCGCGTATGAACGCCGAAGTTGACATCGTTACTGGCGCTATCGGCAACCGTGATCTGCTGGTCCACATATCCCAGCCCAAGGCCAGTGACCGGATCAACAGCCTCGGTCGGCGATTGGAAGCCTATCGGCAGCGTTATCCGAAGGGTATAGGTTCCCGGCGTAACATCCCGGAATTCGTAATGACCGGGCATGGGACCGGAGAAGAATCCACCCCACTCGTCCGGAGGTACGCTGATACCCGGTGCGATGTAGCCTTGATTCAGAATGACGTCGTTCATAGTGAACGCGCCGGTTGCCGTGAGGGTGGTGGGATCCTGGACTGGAAGGCCCGTGATCGGGTCGGTGACCGGTTGACCGGTGACCGGATCGAGGAGGGGAATGATCGCACCGGTGGCGTCGAGCAATTGGATCGTCACACCCTCGATGATGCCTTCCTCCACGTTGTCGTAGATTCCATCGGGCAGCCAGGTTCCCATGTCGAGCGAGTCGTTGAAGACAAGCCCCTGAATGTGGCCGACTCCGGCGGGAATCGGCTCGAGAATGAGGTCCGACTTGTAGTTCGCCGTGTAGTACTGCACGTAGCGATTCATGCCATTCCGATCGACCGGAACGGCAGTGCCGGGGACCACACAATTCGGGTCGTAGTTGGGTGCATTGGGATCTGGATTGCAGGGCAACGGCACGAAAATACAGACAGGGTCAATGTTGGGATCGCAATTGGGATCCGGCGGCACATGTGCCGTGGGATAATACGTATCCGTCACGGTCCTGCCGCGATAGCCGGCCGGCGGCTCGACGTCGAGGAAGGCCATTGTCTCGATCTCAGGTAGGAAGTCGAATTCGTACCAACCGTCTCCGCGAACGGGATCGTTGGCCGTTACAGTGGAATAGGCAACGTTCCCGGCTTTATAGCGGAGGTTCACGGTCGCGCCGTTCATGGGTATCCCCGTGACGTCGTCGATCACGTACCCCCGTACGCGTGCACCGAACCGGGCGATAATCGCCAGGGGCAATCCTGGAACCTCCTGGGAGATGGGAGGAATCACGACAGGATTGACACCGTCGGTAGTAACCTGCATTTCTCCAAAGATATGCTTGAGTGGTATGTCAACAAAGAATATGTTGAATTGACCTGCGGGAACATTGTTGAAACTGAACGCGCCGGTGACCGGATCCGCATCCGTGGTGGCGATGACCTGGAAGGTATCTCCGATCCGCCGCCATAGGATGAGAAACGCATCAGGGACCGGGCCATTGGTTGAGACGCCCTGGTTACGATACATTGGATCCAAGGGTGTTCCCGGCTCGGGGGGTTCACCGGGGATGGGCGCTTCCCAACCCACATCGGCATCCTCTACGACGCCGCTGATGCTGGATCCGCCGGCTCCAGGTGCGAGCTGCCCCAGCTTCTTAGCGAAGCCGAACCACGCAAGAAAGGCCCCCGCCTCGGTACCGGGATCGCCCGGGTAGACCAGGATTTCCCATTCCTGCGTTCCTTCCATGGTATACGTGTGATACCAGCCCTGGTCCCAGACCAGTCCATCCGCGTCCGTGGTTCCCGGCGTGGCCCTCAATCGATATTCACCCGGCGGGATATCCTGGAGATACAGCAAGCCGGATACTGCGGCACCTGAAAATACGAGTCCGTCCGCGGTATTGATCGTCGGTGCACCGGGACCACCCGCCTGGGTATAGCCGCTTCTCACGACGTTGCCGGTTCTCGGCTCATACAGTTCCATGAACACGCCGGGCAGGCCCGGATCGACCGGCCAGTCGGGTGCCCCGTTGACCGCGTTCTCCTCGAACGCATAGACCAGCAGATTCCCCATCGGTTGTTCCGGATTGGCAGGATCGACTGCACCTGTCGCCAGATCCTGATTCAACGCCGGCAGGTAGGCGTCGGTGACAACTTGGGGAAAGACCGTGCCCTGCGTAGTGTCGTACACGCGGCTGGTCAGGTTGTGACCGGGAGCGCTGATCATGGCAATGTAGGTGCCTCCCACCGGCACGCAGGCCGTCCATAGGTTGGTGCCAGGTGTGAAGGCTCCATAGGCCACGAAATCGCCCGTGTGCATGTCCTGGATCATGACCATGGCGCCGGCCGTGTCCGTCAATGGCTCGGCTGGAAAGATGGGATCCTTGTGGACAATAGGCTCAAATAGCAGCGGGCTCAGTTCATACCAGACAGCCGCCTTCCCGCTGAGCACCGATCCATTAATCTCGACATCGGTGCATTGTCCGTAGGCTCCGCCGGTGCTCAAACTCAGCGCAACCATCGACAACAGGCACACTCCCAACCATTGACTTCTTGCACTCATTGTGGTTCCTCCCAGGTCTTCAGGCATGCTTTTCCTAAACACCACACTACATTTACACAATCTTTCCTGTACCAATTACAAGTATGATGGCATACGTCATCATTCACCGTTTGACTTGCTATGCACTGCATGTCGTCTCTGCGCGATAACCCATCCGCCATCCGCTACTCTTGCGTTGGAGAATGGCGATCAACATGTGTTCCAGAACACTCCGTCGAAGGCTGGGCAGGTAATACCGGGCGCCTTCTTGCAAAACGGCCTGTTCTATTCGGGTCGAGTGCCGTGTTGCCGCGGCGATTAACGGAACGGGCCGCGGAGCGGTCGTCACCAGCCGAATAAACTTGAACATCTCGTCGATTGCGCTTCCAACTTGAACGACGATCACGGGGGGAAATTGATGGCATACGACCTCATAGGCCTGATTCGCAGCCTCCGCATCAAACACCAACATGGTGTGGGCCCTCGCGATGCGCCGCAGACTGGTAACGACATTTCCTTCCAGGCTCACGATCAGGCCTCCATGTGACGGTTGAACAGCCAAGATTCACCTTGCCCTCCCCACCTTTGTTCAGAGAGTGTCACTGCCAACTAATTGCAACGCAGGTCGCATGCCAGTCACGCGCGCACTTCAAAACATGTCGCAAGTACATGTGGCTTAGGGTGTTATGAATCTATTCCGACTTGAGCTACATCAGATGGGGGCTGTATCGTTTCCTACCAGCCAAACGAATCGGTGACAGAACCTCGGTCTGTAATAGGACTTACGCGAAGACGGAGCAATTCAGACCGGCCGGTTCATTGTGTTCCGTTTTCTGTGTGTCCACGCACTGATCACAAGAAATATTCCAATCTTATTTCTCTAATTAAGGTACATGTATATGTTAAGATGACGAGTGAGAGGAGTCCGATATCGCCATATGTGAGAAAAGGGGGGAAGGTGATTGACCTGGGTGTGATTCGAAGAACTACGAAAAAATATGTATTGTCTTGATTAGTGACCCACTCCTCATAATAAAGGACTTTCTTTACTACAAGTACTCATTTATCGTCACAGCACAAAAGGTTGATTTGCACAAGATCGACCACCGAATTTGCCTGAAGCTTCATCATGATGTGGCCGCGATACACGTCAATGGTTCGACGGCTCAGGCCGAGATCAAAGGCAATCTGTTTCGGCGCCCTGCCCGCCACCATCAAAGCCATTACTTCGCGCTCTCGCGGAGTCAACACGGCCAACCGGGCCGCCACCTGTGCACGCGCGGCAGCAGCCCGACGGTTCCGGGCATCCAACGCGAGGGCTTGGCGTACGCGCACTAACAACGCCTTGCCCCGGTATGGCTTCTTCAGAACGTCCACCGCACCCCGTTTCATCGCCCGTACCGTCATCTCCACATCTGCATGCGCTGAGATCATAATCACCGGAATCTGATGACCGATTCGGATCAACTTCTCCTGGAGTTCCAGACCGCTGATCCCTGGCATTCGCACATCCAGCACCAGGCACCCCGGGCGGGCGGGATCATGATCGTCCAGAAACGCCTGGGCGCTAGGGAAGGCTTCAAATTCCAAGCCTGCCGATTTCAACATCCGGCAAAGAGATTTGCGCAGAGCGTCGTCGTCGTCCACGACAAAAACCGTGGCCTCCGATTGCAGTGTTGCGGGCGGTTTCGTCATGCGGCCGGCCTTTCATATGTGATCGGCAACGTGAATTGAAACGTCGCGCCTCGGGCCCCATTCGACGTCGCCCACAGGCGGCCGCCGTGGGATTCGATAATCCTGCGACTTATCGGCAGCCCCATCCCCATGCCATTGCTCTTGGTGCTGAAGAACGCCTCGAACACCCGGTCGGGACCGCCCTCGCACAGGCCCGGCCCCGTGTCCCGCACCGCGCACTCGATCTGCCCCTCCCGATTCATGGAGGTTCGGATGGTGATGTAACGCCGATCCGTTCCCGCCTCCGTCATCGCTTCGATGCCGTTCTTGATCAGGTTCACCATGACCTGTTGAACCTGGACCGCGTCGGTCTCCAACGACGGTAGGGCCTTATCGAGATCGAGGTGAAGTTCGACGCCGCACTGACTAAGCTCCGGCCGCATCAAGTCCGCCACCTCATGGACCAAGTCATTCACCGCGACCGTAACCTGTTGCCGTTTCGGGCTGACGAAATGACGCAGCCGGTCGATAATCTCGCCTGCGCGGACCGCCTGTTCGGCGGAGTAGGTCATGTCGTCGAGTAGTTCGTCGGAGGCGGTCTGGCCAGCCTGAATGCGCTCGAGACAGGCTTGGACATGGTTGACAATCGCGCACAACGGCTGGTTCAACTCGTGGGCCAACCCGGTGGCAATCTCCCCCATGGTGCTAAGGCGGGCCAGGTGAGCCAGTTCCGCCTGACGCTCACGCGACAGATCCTCCGCCTGCTTACGCTCCGTGATATCTCGAATCACAGCCATGCTGATAGTGACCTGACCTTCTTTGTAGGAAGTAACAGAGAACTCGCTAGGGAATACCGTGCCATCCTTTCGCATGACGCTGAGTTCGCGTGTGCCGCCGACCATTTCCACCTGACCGTTTCGGTCGAGTGCTCCCATCCCCTCCCGCATGAGGGCGCGGGACCGTTGTGGAACAATCAGGTTCAACATATTTTTGCCGATTGCCTCATGGGCCGAATAGCCGAAGAGGGTTGCGGCAGAGGGGTTCCACGAGCGAATGCTGTTCGCCTTGTCAGTGGTGATGATCGCATCTCGAGTATTCTCTGTAATGGCCCGGTGGCGTTCCCCGATCGCTTCAGCCCGGACCTTGGTGAGAACCAAGGCCCGCGCTGATTCATCGAGCGGTACGACGATCCGAGAATGCACGAAGGCCAATATAACCATAAATAGAAATATTCCGGATCCGGTCATCAGTGATTGATATGTTTTAACTCGGTCCAGTCTCGCCTCACTCTCTTTCTGTAATAACGCGACCACGTGATCCATCTGCCGGACGGCATCAGAGGTCTGGATTTGTAATAGATGAGCGAATCTGTCGCCTTCAATCGCACCGATTTCCGATTGCAGGGCGAGCGATGCGCACCGTTTCAATTCCTTCCATTCATCTCTAACGTGCAATAGATGTTCTCGTATGATGGGGGTCTCCACCCGCGGGATTTCGATCGTTTCCTTTTCTCCGATTGTTAGAAGAGTGGATCCGCCGTTTGAGAACGCCCGGTGCGTTCTTTCAAACAGAGCGACTGCCCCCTCGGCCAAATCCAGCTGCTCGACAGCGTTCTCTGTATCCTGTCTCGACTGGGCATTCAAAACCTGATCGATGCTGTGCGCGTATCGTTCCATCACCATTCTCTGGCGTCCGACAATGTTCAGCAATACGCTGTCGAACTTTTTGGCTGCTATGGCGGAACGGGTGACGATATAAGATGTGACCAGGAGCACAACAAACAGAAAAAGCAGCATCCCGAAACGAAGTGTGAGCCCTCGTTTGAGATTACCCAGGACATGCTTTTTAGTTATGGTTTCCGTCACCTGAGCAGATCTCCCGAGAAATACGTTTCCTCTATCCGCGCGATTCGAAAAAACCGCGAATGTATGCGATGGCTCGAATGTCTCCGAATCCCCTGAGCGAACTTGGAGTGATTCGCAATATCCATGGGGCATTTTTCAAACCACCAAACGGTCTCGCAAGGCGATCTTTTTTCGGTCGGGCACTGGCGGGCTTGGGATATGAGGTGTTCCCTCCCTCTCATTGCATTGCCGAATGGCTCCCTGCGACTTCCGGCGGATGGGCACACTATTAGCTACGCATGTCTCCTTTATCTCAAGCCGCATGGAGGCAACGTGAATGCTCTATTCTGGATCGCATGAATTATATCAAGTTTATATATAGACGATCAAGTACGTAGTGATGAACAAAGATCTCTTTCGGACGTAATCGGTTCTAATATGCTCAACTCCTGAAATATGAGGGGTCCATAATACATGTCAGCCTACTTGGATTCCATCATACTTGCATTGATGAGTGCCCCCGATACAGGATGTCTGGTTTGAGGGCAATCCTTGAACATCGAATTCGATCGCGTGCTTTGATTGTTAACGGACAATTGATGTCACGCCTGTTTTGGCGTAATCGAATGTGTTCGACTCTGCTGCTGCGCAGACCAAATCTGAAACGCACTGATGCTTATTCAAGATGGTCTGGTTCATGGTGATCCATGCTTTGATCATAATGCGGTATATCATATCCCATGTACATACGCTGGCATCGGTGGCTCAAAATGAGCCAACGAGCCACCGGTTCTGTCTTATTGGGTTCCAATAACATTTGAAATGTCGTCAATAGATAGCAGGGTCGTGCTGTGGAACACGATTGCGATCACGGCATGCAGCTTGCACCCGTATTCGGAAATGTTGATGTCTTGGACCCAGTTCGATTGTCCATGTCGAGAATTGGGCTGCGAATTTTTCCTGGTTGGCCGTAAGCGCCCACCAAAACC
>CAYXGR010000009.1:0-22860 GCA_964464525.1 uncultured Planctomycetaceae bacterium | reverse complement strand
ACCGGTTTCCAACCGGTGCAATAAAACTGTGGCACCGGTTTCCAACCGGTGCGAACGCCTCATGGGATAGATTCGTATGCGATCCCTGCAGGATCATAGGCCGCCTTGATAACCGAAGAATCCGCCGGAGGACAAATTGCGATCCCTCGGCGTCAATACACGCGGACCGCATGAGCCGGCATGGTCTGACCATACCGGCCCGGGCGGCCGTGTATTCCCACTCCTCAAGGCTGTGGACCGTGTCGAAATCCGATCGTTCGACATGGCCTTACTGTTCTTTGCTTTGCCGTGCCACCCATGAGACTGCCAAGTGCGGTGGCACACTCACTTCCGAGTTACAAGGCCAGAACCGCATCGGTGTAGGCCTGCACATCGAGTCCATCGGCGATGCCGTCTCCGCTGACGTCTGCGTTGGAGACGATGGCCGGGTCGGTAATCGTTCCGAGCAGGACGCCCACCAAGGCGTTCGTGTCGAGCGTGAAATTGAATACCCCGTCGCCATCGATATCGACCAGTGCGATAGCCGGATCAGCCAAGACATAAGTCAGGAACTGATTGCCCGGGAAGGCAGCCATGTCGATCAGGCCGGCGTTTCCGAGATTGGGTGACACACCCGTGCCCAACGGCGGAAGGAACTGGTTGGATAGGAATCCGAATCCGCCCGTGACGACGCTCATCATCTTGACTTCAGTGCCAAGACCACCCATGTTGACGGGCGTCAATCCAAGATCGGCAAAGGGAATGTCGTATTCCATCCCTGTCCCGGCTGAGCCGGGATCCAACGCATCGGTGCTTGTCACGCCGAAGACGTTGGTATCGTCAAAGGCGACTTGCATGCAGTTCGTATTCCCCGCATTCGGCGGAAGAACCGAATCACCAAACTGGGTGTAGTTGTCCTGAGTGGAGAGGGCCACGCCGCCCATGGCGGTCGGAATGGCCGATCCGTCGAAGGTGGTCGGCGTCGCGTAGCCCGCCAGATCGGCCATCACATAGGCGGCGAACTGGTCGCCTGTCTGGAAGCTCAGATCCACGATATTACCGAGATTCGCCACACCGCCACCAAGACCCGGCAGCGTCTGGTTGCTCCAGAAGCCCCCGCCGCTCGCCAGGTAGGCACCAACCTGAATGGTGGCCAGATCGGCCGGGGCGCCAATGGAGAGCCGATCGATCGCAAACTGAACACCTGTCGTCGCCGTCATGGCGTTGACGATCTGCGGGCTGGGCGGCACGCCGCCGTCGGCGTCGTCGGCCGGATTGCTGTTGACACCCAGGGCATTGGTGTTGTTTCCGGCATAGGTGTTAGGAGCAATGACGGTGTCAAAAGTCAGGTCGATCACGGAGACCGGCGCGGTGTTGACAAGGTCCACGAGTTGGGCGGAGTAGAAGTTGCCCGATCGATCGAGGACGATGGCATAGTCGGCATCAAACCCGACGTCGAGTATATCGCCATCGAGGCTGATCAACTCCTGCGGAAATCCGAGAATGTTGGTTGTCAGGAAATTGCTCCCAGTACCAGGCACTGTGTCGAGGAAGATGATATTGGCGTTGCCATTGTTCTCGAGATTGCCCGTCAGACCAATGTAGAGATTGTCCGCGTCGTTCTGCATATACAGCTCGTCCAGCTCGCTGCCGTTTCCGTTGGGCACGGCGGGGAGTATCTCACCGCTGCCGGTGTTCCGGACGAGGCGTCCGATGGAACGCGTGAAATTGGTCCGCAGATCAGTCAGGAAAACACTGTAATCGTCGGCCGGGGCCGAGAAATCCTGGCGATGGACGACAATCCCGAAGTCCGGCGCGAAGCCAACGTCCATCGTCATGCCGTTCAGACCCGGCTCACCGCCATTGCCGCCTAGTGGCGTCGGTGGAGAAGTGACACCGCCAATGATCTGGGTGCCCGTCGCCGGATCGGTGTCGAGCAACAGAATGTACGCATTGCGGTTGTTCTCCAGGTTGCCGGTAATCGCGAGTTGGAGGCGATCGTTGGAGTTGGTGACAAACATCTGGTCCATCTCGGAGCCGGGCGGCGAGGCGGGCGGTTGCTCGACCGAGTCGCCGAAGCAGGAGTGGTTGTTCTGCAGTGCAAGCTCGACCTGAGGCAGGAACGAGACCGGGATATTCTGCGAGGCAAACGACGTCGGGGCCCCCGCCATCGCCAGGCTGATGTTCAAAAATTGATTTCCGGGGAAGGCCGGATCACTCAGGGCGATCGGATTCAACATGGGGTCGTTGAAGCCAAGGCAGGGGAGCGCCCCGCCGATGTCCTCGCGAAGATCGAGCGTCCACGAATTGAGGGTGCCAGTGTTGCCCGTCAGGGTATCCTGGATGATGAGCGACCACGTTCCATCAATCGGATTCACATCATTGAACGTCAGCAGGGTTTCAAAGGGAGCAAAGGTACCCACGCCCGGGGCGGTCCAGGTAGCCAGATCGGCGCCGCCCTCTGCATAGGTCGTGTTCATGTTCGCCCCGGTCCCACTGCCATCCCAGAGCCGTACGATGCGACCGGTGTTGTCATGGACCAGGTCGATAATGAGTTCGTCCACGGCCGGGTGGGTGATATCAATAGTGACTTCGATGCCGGTCACACGACTGAGGGTGGCGGCGTTGACGAGTGTCTGGGTGTTTGTCGTCGAGGCCATGTCTGCCAGCGGGAGGGCTGGCGCGAAGGTGTCGGTCGAAAGGACGGGTACGGGATCGGTCGGGTTCAGTGGCGGCAGGAACTGGTTGCTGACGAAGCCGGTGCCACCGGTGATGCAGGCCATGACTTTGATGGTGCTGAAGGGACTCAGACCGAGATCGGCCAGACGGAATGAAAACTGGACGCCCGAGACGGCGGTCGGAGAGAGGGCCTCCTGCCGAAGGGGATCATCGCCGATGATCCCGTTGACGCCGAGAATGTTGCTCAGATCAGCGGAGAAGGCGTTGACGCCCGGATCCAGATGCATTGCGGTATCGATGCTGAACAAGAGCGGCAAATCGGTGTCGAAGGCAAGGTCTTCGATAAAGGCGTTGTGTTGGTTTCCGCCGCGCGAGTATTCGATCGCCCATCGGGGGGCGAAACCGGTGTCCATAGCGATGCTGTCCATACCCTGCAATGCGCCGGAGCCACCCGTGAGACCGGCGGTGAACAAGGTTTCGAAGGTAAACCCACTACCGTCGTCAATGAAGACGAGGATTGTGTTCTGGGTGTCCTGGGCTGAGGGGATATTGCCGGTCAATCCAATATAGAGCTTGTCGGCGTCGCTGGAGACGAAGATGCGGTCGAGCTCACTACCATTCGTGGCGACCGGTGTGAACGGAGCGGCATCACCAAAACAGGTGTAGTTGTTTTGCATCGCCACCGAAGCAGGCCCACCGAAATCAGCGGGGATGTCGATACCGTCAAAGATCCCGCCGGGCGCGGCACCGGGGGACGAGAGGGTGTGCGTCACATGCTGAAGACCGGGGAAGATTGCGTCGTCGGCGAAGGTCACGATGTTGGGAGGAACAGCGGCCGGATCGTGATTGCCGACGCAGTTGACGCCTCCGCCATTGTTGCCGACCGTGGCATTGAGCGGGGGAAGACTCTGATTGCTGATGAAGCCACCACCGCCTACGAGGAGTGCCTGCACGTCGATCGTATCGACACTGGTGATACCGAGTGAGGCGAGGGAAATGGCGAACTCGAAGCCCGTCGTTGCCGTCGCGGCGTTGACTGCCTGCTGGAGTGGGTCGTTCGCGGGCTCGCCGTTGACGCCAACCAGGTTGGAATTATCCACCGCGAAGTCAGTCCCTTCGACGAGAAGCGTGCCGGGTGTATTCGCTGGGAGTCGAAGATCAACCAGGACGGCGCTCTGAATGCCACCCACGTTCCAGACGGCAATGGCAAACTCGGGGGCGATATCGAGCGTCGTCCCGTCCATTCCACGCAGGGCCGAGGAGGTGTCGGCGGCCCCGCAAGGGCAAGCGCCGAGGCAGGCGCCGAAGGCCAGGTCAAGACATTCCTGCGTCCAGTCGGCCATCGGGCCGCAGCACAATGGTTGGGCCGCGCAGACGCACGTCTCACAAATCACGTCGTCGCAACCACCGGGCGCCGCGTGGAGTGAGCAGCAGGTCGAGGCGCTGGCGGTCGCCAATGTGGCGGTTCCGCCGTTGAGACCGGTATCGATAAAGAGAATGACGGTGTTCGTCAGATTGTCGATCCGCTCGGTGTTGCCGGTCAGACCGATGTAGAGGGTCGTGTCATCGTTGGCCAGGAACATCTGATCGAGTTCGTTACCCTCCGACGGCTGTGGATTGGGCGGTGTGACATCGCCGAAGCCGGTCGGATTGTCCTGCAGCACATTCATCGCACCGGTAAACTTGGTCGGAAGGTTCCGGCCGTCGATCGGAGGCAGACCGACGCAGGGCTGCGCGGTTGCCGACGACAACGGCCAGGCAACAATCGTACCGGTCACACACAGGGCTGCGACGAAAATCATGGATGTGAAACGTCGAAACTGGCGAGACATACTCCTTCTCCTCATGTAGATAAATAGGTCCAAATCTTCTGTGCCGAAGACAGTATTCATCGATTCGGCGATCTCATCGGAATCATACGCGCGCGGATAACTCACTCGATTAAGGGAAACTGCCGCATACCAGACCGGTCACCCGGATCGATTATGCGCAGTGATTGTTTTCCGTGTCGTGGTTGGTCGGAACCACTTTAGGTTGTGGCCGAAACGGTGATCGCACCCCATGCACGCGAACACGCGTGCCCCACTCTTCGCGACCCCGAGTCCCCTCCAGATCCGCTCGGGCATGACTGGTATGCCCAAGACCCTCAGTATAATACGCGATCGGGCTATGCTTCCTCAATCCAGGTAACCCAATCTATTCACAATAAAAAACGGCCGAGGCCGCTTTATTCAATCGTTTGAACCTCCGAGCTTCGATTATTGCCCATGGTTCCGGGATAACGAGGCTTCGAGGCGGTAATCAGGTCCCAATAACGGCGCGCCAGAAACTGCACGTCCTCAAAGTTACCGCTCTTCGCGGGCGACCATTCCACGTGGGAATCCAGTAACAGTACATTCACCCCACGCGCTCCGTGGTTATCTTCGTTAGTGAGCTGGGTGAGAGACTGAATCGTGGTATCATCGTGATTGCTTTGATCGGCCATGACAATGTAGTCCCCCCGATCGTCCGTGCGCCAGAGGGCCACATAGAAATAGCTGATGAAGGACTTACCCTGGGTTGCCTCCTGAGGAATAGTCCTTGGCAAATCAGTGAATTTTTCGACCGGCATCGTGGGCCAGAAATCATTGGAATTGACGCCGGGACGATTATTCCCCCGATCGCTCGGGCAGAGCATGACCTTGGGATCCGGTAGATAGAGGGGTTGGCTCCCGCCTTCATGGGTGTTCCGGTGCTCCACGATATCACGGATCATACCCGAAAAATTGGGCCCCCAGTCGGGCGAGGGTCTGTCCTGGACCGTTGCCAATTCCTCGATACTAGGATTGTCCTTTTGGGGGTGGGGTTTAACGGGAAACCAACTGTTGTAGTCTTCACTGTAGTTGAGGAAAGCGATACCGAACTGCCGAAGGTTGGAGCCACAGACGGTACGTTGCGAGATTTGCCGTGCCCGTGACATCGCAGGCAGGAGTATCGAGATCAGTGTAGCGATGATGCCGATAACAATGAGCAGTTCGATCAGGGTGAATCCGCGCGCTGGGGTGGGTTGGGTAGAAATGTTCTTATGCTTTTGATATCCGTAGGAATTCATGTCTTTCCGAGCTGGATCCGACTCTCTGGATCGAAGGGAAGGTATGTAGGAAACCATTTGACTTCCTCGTGTCCAATGCGTATGTTGGCACTGGTAAAACCTTTTATCTGGCACCAGTGTAGTCCTTTTCGACCAGAATTCAAGCGCGAATTGCAGAGAAATTCGTGAAGTTCGCCAAAGAGGCCGGAAACCGGATGACCAAGCGTGTAAAACAGGATTCTCGCTGGCTGCCAGCCGCCACCATCAAAGGATTGTATCACAGGTTATGGCTAAGCGTAAATCCATTGGTATCAGGGACGTAGCGAGAGAAAGCAAGGCGTCTCTGACCACCGTTTCCCTGGTTCTCAACAAAAGAGATCCGCATATCAGCCCCGCCACACGGGCCCGAGTCCTGGAAACCGCCAATCGCCTTGGTTACCAACCGAGCCGCCTCGCCCAAGGTCTCCAGGCCCAGAAATCCGGACTCTTAGCCATCCTCGTCCCTCAATTACAACACGCCTTCGCCGATGCGTATTTCGGCGAGCTTATCAGCGCCATCCATTCGCATGCAAATTCTGCGGGTTACAAGATTCTACTGGAGGTTTCCAATCCCAAGTTCATCGAGGCCAAGGAGCATCTTAGCCTGTTTGATCGGCACGTCGTCGATGGGATGTTCTGCCTGGGAGCCACCAACACCGATTATTTTCTGGAGGATTTCGTGGATGGTGATCGCCCCCTGTTGATCGTCAACAACTATCTGCCAACTCGGGCGCTCAACCACGTCCGCTGCGACTATCGCGAGGCTGGCCGGCTGGCGGCGCGGCATCTTCTGGATCGCGGGCATCGACACATCGGTCTGCTTCACGGGGCATCCGAGGTCCAGACGACGTGGGATCTTCGAGAGGGGATGGAAGAAGTCCTCTCCGACGCGGGCCTTCCCTTGCAGAAGCACAGTACGGAAGATGGCCTCTACACCGAGGAGGGTGGATCGGTGGCGGCTGTGCGGCTGCTCAAGCGGGAGCCGACCATGACAGGGTTGGTGGCCGGTAACGACAAGATGGCGATTGGAGCGATCAGCGGACTCAAGGAGGCAGGCATTCACGTACCCAAGGATGTCAGCGTGATAGGCTGCGACGACATGCACCAGGCGGCCTACTGCGACCCGCCGTTGACGACGGTGCACACACCGCTCTATGAAATCGGAGAACGCGCCTGCAAGCGCCTTCTCGAAATCGTCAACGGTCGCGAAACGCAAGTCGCGGAAACGTATCCGGTCACCCTTACGATTCGAAAGTCCGTCTCATCTCCCCGGAAAACCGAATAGACGCGGAAACATCGAAACCTTACGATAGCCGAAGTGTGACTCAGGCCAGGAGCGAGATATATGGCATTTTAGTGCAAATCCGAATCCTTGACCGATCATGAGCATTGCGAATGTCAACAACACTTTCGATTGTGGATGTCCAGGGCGATTTCATACGCAGTTGTCCACACCACCTTGGATTGCGAAGGTCCGCGACACCTTGGATTGCGATTGGAATCGCGTTTCTTACAGCCTCGCTCACGGGGCTTACCCATGTAGCGGGCTTCAGGTCGGTCCCTTTGGGGCCGGTGACACCGCCGCTCGCCAATCTGTATTAGCCCGTTTCAACGGGCTTCATGATCGGCCCATGGCGATGGGGCACCGATCCCCAACCGGTGTCTTCCAAGACGACGCAGGACAGGTCGAGCGAATGAGAACATCCTCGACATTTTGAAATCCCCCACCCATATGAAAACGAACGCGCGAGACCTGCCAGGCAAACTATCGATCATCCTCGTATCATGCGCCGTGGTCATCCTCCCACTCGATCACGCCTCCGCGGACGACCGATCACCCCCGCATGTCTGTCTCGCCGGAACCTTTAATGGGTGGGATCCGACGGATAAAACCACCCGGCTCGATGAAATCGACGGCAGACTTGAATTGAGTCGGTTCTGGCGATGCGGTTCACATGAATTCAAGTTTGCGTTCGACGGCGCATGGACGCGCAATCTCGGGGAGGGCGACGACGGACGGCTGACACAACCCGGGCGAAACATCCACCTGGTGATCCCCCAATCCGCGGAATACACCATCTGGTTGAATCTCAAGGAAAAACGTTGGGGGTTCGAGCCTCGACCCGCGTCCCGGCCCCACGCGGTCATCCGCCTGCACGATATTCACTCGGGCAACGTCACACTCGATGCCGGCGCGAGTGTGTCTCGCGAAGATCACCCGATCCAGACCTATCGATGGCACGTGCGAAGATTAACCGACTCGGATACCGCAACGGGCAGCGATCAGACGTGGAAACCAAAATCGGCCCCGATCGCCGCATTCCTCGTCGAACGGCAGGGCCTATACGAAATCGAACTCACCATCTCCGACGGCAAGTTCCGAAATAGCACGCGAATCACAAGCGAGCTTCTACCGGGTTGGTGCATGCGTTACCAACCCACGGATGAAGCACCGGGCGATGCCGAATCGGCCCTTCCACTCGGCGATGGCGCGTGGGGATGGGTCTTCGAGCCCACGCAGGACGGTGAGGCTCGGCTCCACATCGAGCGAGGAACGACCGGCCCCCGACTGAAGCTGGAGGGAACGCGAACAGTCCGCACCCGAAAAGGCCATCGCACACTCGCAAAACTGTCAACACGATCCGGCGAGCTGACCCTCCACGAGGATGGCTGGCACACCTTCCATTACAAACCGGCCACGGACGATCGACTTCCCGGCGGCCTGGCGATCGAAAAGGTCGAGCTTCTGGGAGACTTCAACGGTTGGCGGCCCGGCGCGACCCCGATGATCTCCACGAAAGCCGGCCGCGTTTACCGCGCGATCCTGGAACTGCCCGACGGCGTGCATCACTACAAGTTACTTGTCAACGGTGCGTATTGGCTCGAAGATGCCGCCGCCGATCCGTCGCTTCGGCAACCAAACAAGACCGACGGCTACAACAGTGGAGTTCGGATCGGCCCCGACGCTAAAAAGCTCGGCCCCCCTCTTTCCAACCACATCGTTCGAGCGGCCTTGAAACATGATCCCACCCGAGCAGCCTATTTCACACCAATCTCGGATAACCTGGTTCGGTTGACCTGTCGCACGCTGGCGGACGATGTCGAAGCCGTGGCCGTGATCCCGTTGAAGGCGGGTGTGTTTCAATGTGAAGGCGGCGGGCCGATCCCGATGCACAAAACGGATTCGCGGAATGGCTTCGACTACTGGTCCCTCCAGACGCGTGTCAAAAGCCGGACGATGTCCAATGAATATCCAACGTGTCGCGACGGGACTCTCACTGACGAAATGACCGTCGCCCCCTGGCTGCAATACGCCTTACTCATCACCGACGGTTGGGAACGGTTGATCGTGGGCCAGGATCACACGGAAACCCGGCCGTGGTCACGCGTCGTTCGCCCGCCCTTCCAGACGCCGGAGTGGGCCAAGCAGGCCGTCTGGTATCAGATCTTCCCCGAGCGTTTTCGCAACGGCGATTCGAACAACGATCCCCCGCGAACGGTTCCGTGGACGCATGCCTGGAACAAGCCGTACGGGGCGTCGAAGGGTAAGGGCTCGCCCGATCCCGATTTCGTGGAGCAAGGTTCGTTCTACCAATATATCTACGATCGTAGATATGGCGGTGACATTCGGGGCATCCGCGAATCGCTGCCCTACCTCCGCGATCTCGGCATCACGGCAATCTACCTAAACCCCGTCTTCCTCGCCGAATCGCTTCACAAGTACGACGCCTCCGACTATCGCCACATCGACGACTTCTTCGGCGTCGCCGGCAGCCTGAAAAAAATCAAGGGCGAGACGGCCGATCCGAAAACGTGGCAATGGTCCGAAAGCGATCGAGTATTCCTGGCTTTCCTGGACGAAGCCCATCGGCTCGGGTTCAAAGTCATCATCGACGGCGTCTTCAACCACACCGGCCGCGACTTCTGGGCCTTTCGTGACGTGCTCGAAAACGGCCGGGAGTCGCCCTATGCCGATTGGTTCGACATCCTCAGTTGGCAGCCGTTTCACTATCTCGCCTGGGATCACAAGGACGGCGCCCTGCCCCGGCTGAAACACGACGACGCCCTCGGCCTGGCCCGACCGGTCCGGGATCATCTCTTCGCCGTCACGCGGCGGTGGATGGACCCGAACGGGGATGGCAATCCATCCGACGGAATCGACGGCTGGAGGCTGGATGTCGCCTCCGACATCAACGCAAACTTCTGGCGAGATTGGCGAACCCTCGTCAAGTCGATCAACCCCGACTCCTACATCGTCGCGGAACTGTGGCAAAACTCCGCCGACTGGCTCGACGGTCAGACATTCGACGCCGTGATGCACTATCCCTTCGCCCGAAGTTGCCTGCGATTTTTCGTGAACAAGAAGCGCCGCATCACCCCCTCGAAGTTTCGCGACGAATTGCTGGCAACGCTCGCCTGGTATCCACCCCAGGTGAACCACGTGCTTCAGAATCTCTTCGACAGCCACGACACCGACCGCGTGGCCTCGATGTTCATGAATCCCGATCTGGAGTACGACCAGGCCAACCGCATCCAGGACAACGGGCCAAACTACACTCTCGCCAAGCCGACCCCAAATTGCTACAAACGACTTAAACTGATGGTCACGTTCCAGATGACCTATCTCGGCGCGCCGATGATTTACTACGGCGACGAGGTCGGCATGTACGGCGCCGACGATCCGAACGATCGCAAACCCATGCTCTGGTCGGACCGGATGCCCTATGACGACCCGAACGATCGAATCGAGCCGAAAGTATTCGACCACTACCAACGGATGATTGCGATCCGTAACACCCTGCCGCCCCTCCAGCTTGGCTCGTTTCGACCGCTTCTGGCCGATGATGCCCGTGGCGTGTTTGCATTCGCCCGCAGCCTCGACACCGAAACAGTCGTGGTCGTGCTGAACAACAGTGACCAACCATATGAACTGGATTGTCCGGCCCCGTGGCCGAACGGTACAGGCGTGGTACAAATGGATGATCCGAAAGCGTGCAAGATCGTATCACCTTCGAAGAAGAATCCCGCTTCTCGCACGAGTATTCGGCCTGTTCAAGGTCAATCAACAACACTCAAAGTCACAGGATCTCGGCTGCGCGGCATCACGCTCGCCCCCTATACTGGCGGCATATTCGTCAAACAGTAGGATGGGCCATCGGCTGAGTGGCATGCCCAAGCCTCAAGGCGCGGGCATGGCGAGTTAAGCAGTAGGATGGGTCATCAGACCCATCTGCTGAGCATGTTCCGAACATAGGAGTTCGCCCCGCAATCCGGTGTCGAGTCAATATGGACAAATGGCGTTTCACAATCGGAACCATCCTCGTCGGATGCCTGCTCGTCTGGCTCTACCCCCAATCCGCAAGTGACGATGCCTCCGGCCGCACCGACGTCACCATCTGGTTCAGCGGCGTCACCTACGGCCGTCACAGCGAGGCCATCGACGCCTTCGAACGCCGATTCCCTGAATACCGGGCGATCCTCGGTTCCAGCGCCGTCCGAACCAATCTTGAGGGAGAGGGAAATCCCCAGCGCCTCATGTGCGGCATCGCCGGCGGCGTCCCGCCCGAAGTCGTCGAATACGATCGATTCGCCATCTGCCAATGGGCCTCCCGTGGGGCTTTCCTCGACCTCACCCCCTTGATCGAAAAGGATCAACGCGAATTCGACGAAGCCCGGCGCAAGTTGGCAACGCTTCGAGAAACGTTCGAGCAGCAACCCGGCGACGCAACCTCCCAAGCCGTCTCCGAGCAGGAAGAACTTGTCGCCCGTCTCGAAATGCACCTGATCCGTTCGGAAGATTACTACCGGCAACCTTGGGAAGAGTGTCAATACCGCGACCCGGAATCGGACACGGCAGGACAATTCGGCATCCCGAACTACATGGACGATCGCGTGTTGTATTACAACACCGACATGCTGGTCCGGGCCGGTCTCGTGGACGATCAGGGCAAACCGCGCCCCCCCGCAAGCTGGGAAGCAATCCTCACCAAGCGTCTGGACTTTGCCGACGCCACCGTCACCGAAGCGCACATCCGCTCAGACAGCGCCGATTTCGTCGAGGCAGGCGTACGACCGGGCGATACGTTGTCGCTCATTCAGGACAATGGCCGAGTCACACGTTGTCTCGTGGATCGCATCGCCGGCCGGCACGAATTGAGCATACGATCGGCCTACGCGAAAAAAACGCTCTCGCTCCCCAACGGGCGTAATCACCACATCAAGATCTTCGATCAAAACAGCTACACGCTGAAGTTGTCCCAATGGGATGACCAGGGGCGCATGCGTGTCGCGGGTTTCGAACCCTACCACGGCAACGCCTGGCTCTATCTCTACGGCTGGTCCAACGGCGGCCGCTTTCTCACCGAAGACGGCCTGACCTGCACGCTCAACGATCCGCGTATCGTCGAGGCCCTCGAATGGACGACCGACGTCTACGACGCCCTCGGCGGCTATGACGAAGTCACGGCCTTCCGCAAGTCGTTCCAGAGCCTCGCCCAGGATCCGTTCATCATGGGGCAGATTGCCGCGTTCATTCACGGCGACTGGTTCATGCGCGACCTGCTCCGCTACAAACCCGACATGCGATTCGCGACCGCCCCGGCCCCCGCGCCACAGCGTATGCTGGACGCGGGCCGCTCCCCATGCACCTGGGTCGCCGGCTTCGCCTACTGCATTCCAGCAACCTGTCCCGAGGACAAGCTGGACGCTGCCTGGGCACTCGTCAAATACCTGGCCTCGGTCGAAGCCGGCACGGTCATGAACGAGCACGACGCCCAGCGCGAACGCGCCCAGGGACGGCTCTACATATCCCGCCTCAAGGCCAACCGGGTCCTGAATGAATTGCAACTCAGCAGCTACATCAACATCCCCGAGATGCCGGAGCGCGTCCGTGCTGCGATGCAGACACACATAGACATGCTGGACCACTCCTTCTACCGACCGGTCTCCCCCGCCGGGCAGGCCCTCTGGAACGCCCAGGCCGACGCACAGGACACCGCCTGGAGCCACGCGATGAGCCCCAAGGCATCGCTCGACCTCCAGACGCGCCGGGTCCAGCGGGCGCTCGACGGCTTCTACGATGCCCCGACCGATCGGCCGACGGTCCACTGGCCCACGCTCGTCTGGGCCTACCTGTTCGCGTGTATCCTCATCGCCGGGGGCGTCTATTGGCGATTTCGTCGTAAAAACCAGGCAAAGGGATTCTACCGGCACGAACATCGCGCCGGGGTGTTGCTGGCCCTGCCCTGGCTGCTCGGCTTCATCGTCCTCAGCGGCGGGCCGATGGTGTTCTCCGCGATCATGAGCATGACCGAGTACGACGTGATCAACCCGGCAAAATTCGTCGGCTTCGACCACTATCGCGAGATGTTCGGCGTGGATTTTGGCGGACCCGACGCCGACGGCAACGAGACCGTCCCGACCGGTGTCCGAAAGGCCCTTCTCAATACGCTTTTCATGGCCATCGGCCTGCCCGTCGGCATGATCATCGGCCTCGGCATGGCCCTGTTGCTCGACACCGGCGTCCGCGGGCTCAAGGGCTATCGCACGATGTTTTTTATCCCGGCAATCATGCCGGTCGTCGCGGCGAGCATTCTCTGGGTGTGGGTTTTTAATGCGCAGGACGGTCTTCTGAACTACGTGCTGCGCATGGTAGGTATCGAGTCCCTGATCGAATGGCTATCCGCAAATTTCGATGGATTCGATCTGAGCACGCCGATCAGTTGGTTGACGAACAGAAACACCTCCAAGCCCGCGCTGATCATCATGACTCTCTGGGGCAGCGGCGCCAGCATGATCATCTGGCTGGCGGGCCTGAAGGATATTCCCGTCCATCTCTACGAGGCCGCGGCCATCGACGGCGCCGGGCCGATCCGGAGGTTTTTCCGGATCACCCTGCCGCTCCTGTCGCCCTACATCCTGTTCAACCTGATCATCGGCCTGGTCCAGACCTTCCAGATATTTACGCAGGCCTACATCATGACGCCCAACGGCTATCCGGAGCGATCGACCTATTTCTACGTGTACAAGCTGTTCGACGAGTGTTTCACTTTTTTCCGTCTGGGCTACGGTGCCGCCATGGCCTGGGTGTTATTCGTCATCCTCGTGGTGTTGACCCTGATCAACATGCGCATTTCCAAAAAGTGGGTCTTTTATGCGGGAGAGTGAACAACAGTGAGCGGCTCACGCCCAACCTGGCAAAGATTCGCACTGCACGGTGTGCTCCTCGGAGGCTCCGCCCTGTTTCTATTGCCGTATATATGGCTCCTGGGAACGAGCTGGAAGCTCGACAAAGAGCTTCAATCCGACGAAATCCACATCCTCCCCCAGGCTCCGATCGCCCGACGAAACAGCCCCTACATCGACGAACGCACCTTCGACGAAATCGAGCGGCCCGTGGACGCCGGCAGGAAAGCATGGAACGCATGGATGCGAAAGGCATTCATGGATGAAATCGGCGAGGCAGTAGACAAGTGGCAAGATCCACGAACCCAGGACATTCAAAGCGGTCCCATGCGAACGGAACTCGTCCAGGGGATCTTCCGAAGCATCAAAAATATCCTGCCGGCCACAACATGGACCGCCGATGAGGCCGACTTCCGAGAATCGATCCGCCGGGCGATTCAGCCTCGGTTCATCAACGACAGCTTCGATCAATGCTATCGCTATTTCGCCCTCGGGCGGGTCCTGCTGAAGGATAAAGATTATCGTATTCATATGTTGACCGCCGGCCGGCCCCTGAATGAGGTCTGGCAGGTCGCGTCCGGTCCCGCGGAGCTTGAGTTTCGAGAAGAAGCACGAGGCCCGGTCGAAGTCGTCCAATACGATTTTTCACAAGGAGAGCAGTTCGAAATCGCCGCGACATTGCCGCTGGAGATCGACTTCGCCGACTTCAAGCGGCTGATCGTCACCTTTCGTCGCGATCAGACCTGGCACGAACTCCGCGGGTTCGTCGAAATCAACGGCACGTTGTATCAATCGGAGGAGCCCAAGTATCTCGGAAAGGACGATTTCTGGGAGGTGCTCTTTCAGTTGCCCGGTCCGGATGATGATCGCCTGACACCCAAGCGATATGTCCGCCTGATGAAAATCGACACAGGCCCGCAATACGATCATGGTTCGAATGTCATGCGGCTGCGTATCCAGGTCTCACGCAGCGAAACCTCGGAGGCCTACTGGGCCAAGGGAACCGAAAACTATCGCGACGTCTTCGACGAGGTGCCCTTCTGGCAATACTTCAAGAACAGCGCTTTTCTCACCCTCGCCAACATCATCGGCACCTGTCTGAGCTGTTCGCTGGTGGCCTATGCCTTCGCACGGCTCCAATGGCCCGGTCGCGACCTCTGCTTCTATCTCGTCCTGGCGACGCTCATGATTCCCCCACAGGTCACCATGATCCCCTCCTTCGTCATCTATAAGCACCTCGGCTGGTACAACACCCTCGCCCCGCTCTGGGCACCAAGTTGCCTCGCCGTCAACGCCTTCGCCATCTTTCTGCTGCGCCAGGCGATGAAGGGCCTGCCCCGCGACCTGGAAGATGCGGCAAAAATCGACGGCTGCGGTTTTCTCCGCACCTATTGGCACGTCGCCCTGCCGCTCATGAAACCCACCCTCGCGGCGATCAGCGTCTTCACCTTCATGTATGTCTGGAACGACTTCATGGGTCCGCTGATCTACGTCAACGATCAGCGACTCTACCCACTCGCCCTCGGGCTCTTCAGCTTCATGTCCGGTCGCGAGGCCCAGTTCACCCTCATCATGGCCGCCTCCGTCGTCATGAGCCTCCCCGTCATCATCACCTTCTTCCTCCTCCAGCGCTACTTCATCCAGGGAGTCGCCCTCTCCGGAATGAAAAACTGAATACTGGGTGCCTTGCTTACACGCACCGGCAGTATCGGTGTGGGTAAGCATGAGATGTGTTAAACCGGGCATCCTCTCTCAGTCCTGGTTCAAAAAGAGCCACGGGATGAAGACGACCGAACAGGGTGCCTGAATGCCCGTGCGACCGTAAAATTTCCCTCTACTGCTGAACCAGGAATCTTCCTCGCCCCCTTCCAAACCAACCCACACAATTGACAACCCCAACGCGTTCAATCAACGTACCATCCGCACGTGTCGACCGGCGACACGATATCCATCTCACAATGATCCCATTCGTATGTCCAGAAAACGAACCGGTCGAAAAAGAAAACAACCCGAGCCCTCACAGCCCAAGGGACAGACCGACCGACTCGGAAAACCTTCATCCTGGCTCAGGACATTCCTGATCGGTGCGTTGGCAAGCCTTCTCAGCGCCATCCTGTTCCTCCAACTCGACAGCCCCCGAAGCATGCTCGGCGCCATCAGGCGGCTTGAGTACGAAAACATCGACGACGCCACACGCCTGAAAACCCCCCGCGCCACGACATGGGAGGACGTCTTCACCACCCGGAACAAGGTTCTCATCAACCACCCGGATAAAAACGCACACGACGCGCTGGAGCGATTGCTCAAGCTGGTCATCGATGTGGAACACCAGAGTATCGATCCGACCGCCGCCGTCACGCAGGGCGCAGCCTACCTCCGACTCAACAGCGAGAACCGCGTCGCCCGGCTCGCCTACGCCGCGTTGATCGACATGAGCGCGGCCACGTCTTCGTCCGGGCAGACCCCGGTTGAACAGCGCGTCGCCGCCCTGCACGACGTCATCGAGGCCGATCCACCCCCCACGCGGACCACGCTGCATGACGCCGCCTTCCGTGTCGCCTGGCATAAAGTCCTGCAACGATTTTTCGATCGCCCCGACGTAGCCGCCTCGCTGGCACCGGGGTTCTATCCCTATGATATTAAAAACCACACCGAGGCCTTGCCGATCATCCAACACCGGCTACAAACGCTGTCCGAAGAACTGAATCGCAGCGGTCACGCACAGGATGCCGCCGACTGCCTTCACTGGATGGCCCGCTGCCTCCTCGACCTCATCGCAACCGAGACCGATGCGGGAACACGGTTGCTCTGTACGGATCTGCTAGGCCGTTGTGTGGAGCCGGATTCGAGGGCAGCCGAAGGCCTGCGAAGCTTCAGGGCGGACTACCACGCTGCCGTCCTTCGAGCGGACGTCGACCTGGCCGATCAGGCATTCTCGCGAACACGCAGCGTCGCGCCCGGTCCATACCGATGGGCCATCCGCCTTCTGATCGCAAGCATCGTGTCGGCCGCGATCGCGATCGGTGCGATCATTGCCCTGGCAGCAGCATGCCTCGCCGCACCCATTGCACGCCTCTTCCGCCGAACGGAGACACCCGACAACCCGATCACACGCAGCGTCTTGTTCCGATCACTGCTGATCCTCATCCCAACCGGCGCACTCGCAATCCTGATCCCGGTACGCTTCAGCCACCACGGCCCCTACTCCACCTACTGGCTACTCGCGCTCATCCTCACCACTTCCGCCGCCGGTTTCCTCTTCGCTCTTGTATCCACGGTACAATGGACGGCGACCGGCACAGGCAGGCGACGGGTTCGGCGCATGCTCCCCATGATTCTTACCGCTGTCGTCATCCTGATCCCCGCACTGCATCCGCGAGTGATCACCCACGTGTCGAGATACATCGATCTGTCCATCGGCGGATCGTGGATCATCGTCTTGGTCTTGCCTGTCCTGATCTTGGCCGTCACGCTTCTGGCCCGTCCACGGGCACGGGATTTCGCCGCCTCGGCCAGCCTCGTCTGGTTGATCAACATCACCCTCGCCTTTGGCCTCTATCAAGCCCACCAAGTCGCCGATGCGAAATACCAATCCGCCTCGGTTGAGGGCCATCGGGACGAGATCGCCGCCCGCCTCGGACCGGACTGGCAAACGCAATACCTGAAACCCGCCTACGACGCCTTCGAGATCCCCCGGCCATGAATGCATGGATCATCAGCATCGGTGATGAACTCGTCTCCGGACAAACAGTCGACACAAACGCCGCATGGCTGTCTCTACGATTGGCCGAACAGGGCATCCGATGTAGTCAACATGTGACAGTCGGCGACGATCGCGCGGCCATACGTGAAGCGATCGTCACGGCGAACGAGCAGGCAAAAATCGTTCTCATCACCGGCGGTCTCGGCCCCACGCCAGACGACCTCACGCGGGAGGCGCTGGCCGAGGCGATGGGCGAACCGCTGCGGCTCGATCGTCCCAGTCTGGATCGCATCGAGTCCTGGTTCAAAGAGCGCCACCGCCGGATGCACCCCGACAATCAACGGCAGGCCATGCTTCCCGAATCCGCTCAGCCGATCGATAACGCCCACGGCACAGCCCCCGGCATCGTCGCTCGATTGTCAGCCCACCCCAATATCACATGTGGCACCGGTTTCCAACCGGTGCATGGCGCGGTTTCCCAATCTGTCAGTGACGCAGACGACAAACACGTTCCCCAGGATCGGGAATCCCCCCATAATGAGTCGAACGTCTATTGCCTCCCCGGCGTCCCTCATGAGATGCGCATGATGTTCGAGCGCGGCGTCCGACCGCGCCTCGACTCCACAAGCCAACAGGGCATCATCGCACACCGCGTCCTGCGCACGATGGGAATGAACGAGGCGGCCGTCGGCGAGGCATTGGCGGACTTGATGCAGCGCGGTCGCAATCCGACAATCGGAACCAGCGTCGACGAACTGGTCATCTCCATCCGCATACAGGCCCAGGCCGCCACGCCCGACGAGGCCGGCCACCTGCTCGATGCCGACGCACACGAAATCGTCAAGCGCCTGGGTGATAACGTCTTCGGCACCGGAGGCGACACACTCGCCGACGCCGTCGCACACCTGCTCATCGAACAGGGCGAGACCCTCTCAACCGCCGAGTCCTGCACCGGTGGCCTGATCGCCAAACGCCTGACGGACGTTCCCGGCTCCAGCGCCTACATGGTTCAGGGTTTCGTCACCTACGCAAACGAGTCCAAGTACGATCTATTGGGCGTTCCCGAGGCAATGATCGCCGATCACGGAGCCGTCAGCCGAGAGGTCGCCGAGGCCATGGCCGTCGGCTGCCGTCGCCGCTCAGGAACGGACCACGCCCTCGCCACAACCGGCATCGCCGGCCCAACCGGAGGCACACCCAGGAAACCCATCGGACTGGTCTATGTCGCCCTTGCCAAAGCCGGTGAGACGATCGTGAAGGAACTCCGTCTCGGCGAAAGCCTCTCCCGACACCAGATCCGAGATAGAACGGCCAAAATCGCGTTGAATCTGCTGCGCCGCCGATTGATCAGCCGGGCGTAAGACGATTGGAATCACTGTATAATGCCCTCACACTGCACAATCAGGACTGGCAATCAAAGGCACCAAATCGCATAGAAGCATGGCAAATATCCAAATCCGCCCCATCATCGGCCTCGAAATCCACGTCCAGCTCGACACGCGGACCAAGATGTTCTGCGCCTGCGCCCTCGAGTTCGCCGCCGAGCCGAACAGTCGCGTCTGCCCCGTCTGCCTCGGTCTGCCCGGCACCCTCCCGGTCATGAATCGTGCAGCGTTCGATTACGCCGTCATGGCAGGGCTTGCCCTGAACTGCAAGATCGCCGCTTTCACCAAGTGGGATCGCAAGAGCTATTACTACCCCGACATGCCGAAGAACTATCAAATCAGCCAGTACGATCTTCCGTTGGCGGCTGGCGGCAGCTTCGAAATCCCCATGCCCGACGGCTCGCTCAAGCCCGTCGGCATCATCCGTGCCCATCTCGAAGAAGACGCTGGCAAAAATCTTCATGAAGGTCTGGATCACACGCGGATAGACTTAAACCGCGCCGGCACCCCGCTCCTGGAAATCGTCACCGAACCCGATCTGGCCGACGCTGACGAAGCCTACACCTTCTGCGTCGAACTCCAGCGACTCGTCCGACACCTCGGCATCTCCAAGGCCGACATGCAAAAGGGCCACATGCGCTTCGAGCCGAACATCAACGTCGCCATCACCCACGACGGCCGCGAAGTCCGCACACCCATCAGCGAAGTCAAAAACCTCAACAGTTTTCGCGCCGTCCGCGGAGCCATCCGCTACGAGATCGACCGACAGGTCAAGGCCTGGCAGGCCGATCCCGATTACACCCTCGAAAAACAGGGCAAGATGAACTTCGGCTGGAACGACGAACGCGAAATCACCGAGTTCCAACGCGGCAAGGAAGAGTCCCACGACTATCGGTACTTCCCCGATCCAGACCTCGTGCCGGTCACGACTGAAGAAACGTTGATCGGCCGATTGAGCGAACACGTCGGCGAATTGCCCATCGCCCGCCAACGACGATTCATAAAAGACCATGGCCTGTCTGAAAAAGATTGCGAGCTTATTCTAGCCGATCGTGCAACGGGCGATCTGTTCGACGCAGCGATCCAGGCCGGCGCCGATGCGAAGACGCTGACGAAACAGTTCACCGGTCTGTGGAACCATCACGCCTCCGCAGCCGGCGTCTCCATCGGCGGGCTGGATCTCTCCGTCGCTCAGATCACAGAACTGGTCTCTCTCGTCACCGAGAGTATCATCAGCGCCTCCGCCGCGTCGCAAGTGGCCGAGCGAATGGTCCAAACGCGATCGAAGAGCGATGGAACACCGAAACAAATCGCCGAACAACTGGGCCTCATCCAGGAACGCGACGAGTCGGCAATGCAGGTCTGGATAGACGAGGCCGTTCAGACAAATCCCAACGCAGTCCGTGACGCACTCGGCGACAATGCAAAAAAGGCCCAGGCCGCACGGGGTTTTCTCCGCGGCCAAGTCATGCGCCTCTCAAAGGGCAAGGCCGACCCCCGTCTGGCGGGCGAACTGATCGAAAAAAAACTCAACGAATCATGATGTGATAAACAGGAGGTGGTAAACAGAATGATTGGGTGCCCTGCTTACACGACCCGGGCCTTTTCGGGTGGGTGGCATGCCCAAGCAAAGCGCGGGCATGGCGTAACGACGGGTGACTCGGGTGCCATGCTTACACGACCCGGCCTCATGGGTCGGGTAAGCATGCAGATCACCCAGGTGGCAGCCGGGCTTTTTGATTGTGTGGCACCGGGTGTAGAGGGCATAGCACTGGACCGAGAATCCCTTCCAGGCCCCCAATACAAGGAAATCCATTCCCATGTCTTTTATTCTTTTTCTTCTTTCCTCCGCGACCTCTGCGGTCATTCGCACAGATGCCCCACCCCCTCCGGGCGCGGCAGACGGGAACAAAATCGTTCCGGTGTCCTGACCGGTCCCAACCGATGCATCACTCGTAACTCGTAACTCACAAAGTTCACATCGAGGATACCATCCCCATGCCCACTTCCCGCACACCCCAAATCGCCATCATCGGCTCCAGCGAAGCCGAGCCCGAACTCCTCCAACTCGCCGAGCAGGCCGGTCACCTCGTCGCGAAGCTCGGCTGCGCATTGGTAACCGGCGGCCGCGGCGGCATCATGGAGGCAGCGTCGAGAGGCTGTGCCGAGGCCGGCGGCACCGTCATCGCCGTCGTCCCCGGCACCAGCATGGACGAGGCCAACGGCTACGCCCGCTTCGTCATCCCAACGGGCCTCGGCTGGGCGCGAAACGTGATCACCGGCATCGCCGGGGATGTCGTGGTCGTCATCGGCGGGGCGGCCGGGACGCTCAGCGAGATGGCCTATGCCTGGATGTACGATCGACCGGTCCTGGCCCTTAGCGCCTCCGGCGGCTGGGCGCAGAAGCTGGCCGGAGAAGCCATCGATCATCGGCGAAATGATGTCATCATCAATTGTAAGTCAATCGTCGAATTGGAGGCGGCGGTAAAGAACCAACTGGCCCAGGTTCACCCGCACAGCTCCAATTCATTCACCGATGCCTGCGATCCACCCGCCGACGCGGCGGGCCGTGGCGATGCTTCACAGATCCGCTCCGAGTTCTAAGCCACCGGGTGGCATGCCCAAGCCCCAAGGCGCGGGCATGGCGAAACGAGCAAGCATGCCAATCCCCTGAGTTGCAACCTGCGGCCACGATTCGCACCGGTTTCCGGCCGGTGCGAAGCTCGAAACTCGCCACTCAAAACTCAAAACTCCCCCCGATTTGTCCACAACGCGCGTGGCGGTATGATGTAGCCTCGCCATATGTCGGGGAAGGATCATTCATGCCCGCGAAAAACAATCTGCTCATCTTTCCCGGCTCCGGAAGCCGCAAGCTGACGGCCGCCATCTGCAAACACCTCCGCGTCAAGCCCGGAAAATGCGATGCCCGCCATTATGCCGAGGGGAACACCTTCGTGCGGGTCGGCGACAACGTGCGCGGTCGCGACGTCTTCTTCGTTCAATCCCTCAGCTACCCCGTCAACGACCACCTGATGGAGATCCTCTTCTACATCGACGCCTTCAAGCGAGCCTCCGCCAACAGCGTCACCGCCGTCATCCCATTTTTTAGCTATGGCAAGGGCGACAAGAAGGACGAACCTCGGGTGTCCATCCGGGCACGCGTGGTGGCCGATTGTCTCGAAGCGGCCGGTGTCGATCGAATCGTCACGATGGACCTGCACGCCCCGCAGATTCAGGGCTTTTTCCGAGTTCCAGTCGACCATCTCTATGCCCTGCCCGCGATCGTGGCCTATTTCAAACGGAAGGTGACGCGAAACTGGGTCATAGTCGCCCCGGATGTCGGCGCGGCCAAGATGGCCAACGGCTACGCGAAGGTGCTCGGCGCCAAAACCGTCATCGCGGAGAAAACCCGTACCGGTCTCCGCCAGGAGGCGAAAGTCCAGCGGATCATCGGCCGCGTGGAGGGAAAAAAGGCGCTGATCGTGGACGACTTCACCATCACCGGCGGAACATTGATCGCCACCGCCGAGCGGCTCAAGGAAGAGGGTGCCGGGGACATCTACGCCGCCGTCGCCCATGGTGTCATGACCGAGGGCTCCGCCGCCCAGATCCAGGCCAGCCCGATCAAGGAAATGGTGATAACCGATACGCTGGAGTATCAGTTTGAATCCCCCGCCCGAAAGGTCAAGATCATCTCTACGGCGACCCTGTTCGCCAAGGCGATCAACAACATCCACCGCCAGACCAGCGTTTCCAAGCTGTTCTGGGTCTGACAAACGCACAATCCACCTGTGGCAGCAGCATCCAAATCTGTGGCACCG
>CAYXGR010000008.1:16754-23533 GCA_964464525.1 uncultured Planctomycetaceae bacterium | reverse complement strand
TGAGATAGATTCCCTTGAGTATCGGTGAGCGATGGAGGTTTTGAATTGACGTCTCGATTTCACACTGCGCTATACATGCTGCTGATCGTTCTGGCCACGAATTCGAATCTGCGGGCCGAGAATCCGCCGGTGATGATTCAGTACTTCGAGGCCGGTTGGGAGACCATCCAATACCGAATGCCCGACGTCTTTATGGCCGGCTATGACAGCGTCTGGCTGCCGCCACCCCAGCGTGCCGCCTCCGGAACCAACGGCATCGGCTACGACCTGTTCGATCGATTCGATCTCGGCAGCGCCGCCGATCCGACGCGCTACGGCTCCGAGTCCGGCTTTCGCCTCATGGTCGAGGCATTCCATAAGACCCACAGCCGTGTGTACGTCGACTGGCTCATGAACCACAACGCAGCATGGGACAACACCTCGACCGGTGATCCCATCCTGAATAATGGACAGCATTTCATCGAGAACGGAGGCTATCCCGGCTTCGCGCTTCAGTTGCCCATCGATGTGTGGGGCGACTTTCATCCGCCCGGAACACAATCCACCGATCCCGGCGGGGCCAACTACAATCTATTCGACGGACGTCTGCTTGGCCTGATCGACATCGATCAGTTCCAGACGGGCCCCAACTATGAATTCATCCGCCATCCCGTTGCCGTCGATCCGAACAACCTTCCCATGCCGCCGACGGCCGTGCGCAACCAACCCGATCCCGACAACGCCCGCCTCTATCCCGACACGGCGCTGCCCTCCACGACGCCGCCGAATCCCGGGACGAACCGCAATCCTTCGCCCCCGAGCATGACTTTTTTTCCCTATAACACCGCGGATTCCATGGCGGGCGATGCTGTCGTCGAGAGCGCGGCCGATCTGCTGCTAAGATCCACGCAGTATTACCTCGAGGTGTTGAAGGTGGACGGCTTCCGGCTCGATGCCGCCAAACATGTACCCACGGCCTTCTGGGACAACCAGTGGGACGCGGTCATCTACAACCGATACGTTGATTTTGACGGAAGTGTGAAAACACCCTTCTCGTTCGTCGAGGCCGTGGAAAGCAATAGCAACATGGTCAACTGGGTCCGCAAGCCCGGCGAAAACGGCGGCCCCGGCTGGCCCTCGGTCGGCTGGGACTTCGGCAATCGCGATGCACTCGATCTGAACGAGGCGGGCGAGCTTCGGAACCTCATCGGCGCCGCCGGCGCCAGTTCCTGGGACAATGTCATCAACTCCTCAGTGGACAACGTGGACGGCTTCAACAACGGAACCATCGGCGTTCACCACGTCACCAGCCACGACAACAGCTTCAACCTCGACGACACCGTCGCCCAGGCCTATGTCCTCATGCGGCCCGGCCCTTGTGTCGTCTATCACAACGCACTCGAATTCGGAGCCGTCGGTTTCCCATCACCCGACAGCCGACAGGATGCACTCGGCCTCGGCAGTAACCTAATCATCGATCTCGTCAACATCCGTAACCAGTATGCCCGCGGCTTCTTCTTTCCGCTCAACGCCAACAAGGCGGATGTGCTCGTGTTCACCCGTCGCACGCCGAACAGCGAGGACAACGTCCTCGTCGGCCTCAGTGACAGCCAGGCCAACGGAACGCATTCGCTGGGAGTCACCACGACCTTCGCCACCGGCACCCGCCTGCACGAGCTGACCGGCAACGCCGCCGATCCGATCGTCGATCCGACCGGCGTCATCCCTGAGGTCGTCGTCGTGGGCGGCGGCGGAACGATCTCCAACCTCGTCGTCCCGCGAAACAGCAACGCCACCAACGGTTTTCACGGCCGGGGCTATGTTATCTACGGCCCCGCGGTCCCCACGGGTACTCTCAGCATTACCAACGCGACCACCACGCTCGCGCCCCCCGATACCGGTGGCACGCCCGATCACATTCAGCGCATCAATGCGGTCGTGATGATTAACTCTCCGACCTTCGACATCGAGCTTCAGACTTTGCAGACCGATCCGCTGGATCCCAATACCGATGACAGCGCGGTCTTTCGCATCGACGCCGGCTTCACGGACTCCAATGCCAACGGCGGTGTGGACCATCTCGATTCGACAAGCCCCTCTTACGGTTTCGAGGATTTCCTCACCACCAACTCGCCACGATTCACCGGCGGCGCCGGCACCTATCGCCAGACCATCGACGCCGTCGCGCTTGGCGAAGGCTACCACTACATCACCGTCCGCGCCTTCCGCCACCGTGCCGCCGGTCTCGACCCGCTCTTTGGTGAATTCCGTCTGGCCGTCTATGTCGATCTGGCTGATCCGGACTTTAATCTCATCTCGCCGACGATGACCTGCAATAACGACGTCACCTCCCTCCCGGTCGAGTTCATCATTCAGGCAACGAGCACGACCGTCGATCGGGTTCATGTCTTCGTGGATCTTCCGGAGTCGACCGACTTCATCGGGTTGGCCCAGGGCGGTTCCGGTCAGGCGGAGCGGTTCATGGATGTGTTCACGTTTACGCGAAGCGCCTTACTTAGCGGAAACCACCGGGTCGATGTCGTCGCCTTCGAGACACTGCCCAACGGAAACAGCCGGATCAGCCAGCAAACCTTCACCGGTATTCAGTCCACGACCGGCAGCGGGATCGGCAACGGCGACGTCAACCACAGCGGGGTGGTCGATACCAACGATATCGTCGCGTTCCTGTTCTTTGTGATGAATCCCAATTTCGATCCGGCTGCGGACCTGAACTGCGACGGTCTCCTGAACGGCGATGATATTCAGCCCTTCGTGGACGCGATTCTGGCACCATGACACAGCCTGCGGATATCAGTGCCCTGTGAAAACTGGTATTCGCTTGGGTGGTTAGACACCCTATATTGCCCAGATCGCCCATGTGGACGCATCCTGACCTGTGAGCAGGCATGCGGCGGTGTTTTGAGGGGCATGAACGGCCGATCGAATTCTTCTGAAAAAACTCGTCCAAAAGCTTGAAAACGCCGTCACGTATCCAGTAAAATGTTTTTCTAGGTGGGGGAAGCGCGGCTGTCGACTGCGGTTTCAACCCGTAGCCTCATCAGGGTTGTCTCGGACGACACCGCATGTCAACGATTCTTCTCATGGGAGAGAAGCGAATCAGGTATAATCTGGTGTAGTGAAAGACGCAGTCTGTTTGCCCGTTGCTTTGTGGTAATTCTGGAAGGGATACGCCAAGGGGTGATGGCACAACACTTAAAGAGGAGGAAGAAGGCAATGAAGAAAGTATTGTTAGCATGTGTGGCCCTCGGGCTGATGGCGAGTACGGCGAGCGCGACTATTATCGCAACCGATCCGGCCGGTGACGAGTTCAGCTTCAACAGCAACTTGGATCTGATTCAGTTGGAGGCCAACTCGAGCGCCACTGACCTGGTGCTCACCCTCTCGGTTAACGGTGACATCGGTGCTACGACTTGGGGTAAGTACCTGCTCTTTATCGACACGGATAATGTCGCGGGTTCCGGCGGCGCTTCCCAGTTCCCGGACGCCGATCCGCCGACCAATGATGCCAATCCCTGGGTTCGCAACGTTGCGGTCGGTGACACCAACCACCTGCCTGAGTACTTCCTCGGCAGTTGGGTTGACTTCGGTGGTGGCACCCAGCTCTTTGGTTTCGGCGGCGGGGCGTGGACGCAGGGCACCTCACCTGCTCATGTGATCACTCCGGGTGCGGTCTCCACCATTTCGTACACGATCCCCTTGGCGGATCTGGGAATCGGTGCGGGCGACACGATTTTCCTGGAGGCCTTCAGCACCGGTGGAAACAGTTTCGACACGGCCAACGACACCGTGAACAGCCCTTCGGATGACTGGAATGCCGCGGCTTGGGGAGATCAGGCAACACTTTCGAATTCAACGCCCTACACGGTCGTTCCCGAGCCGGCGAGCCTCATCTTGATCGGTCTCGGCGGTCTCGTCCTGCTCCGGCGACGGCGCTAGACGATCCTCCTCTCATAACGAGTTTTTCTGGCGGCCCGTGTTGATTGAAACACGGGCCGCTTTATTATGCATTCGGAACGGACCGCGCTCCGAGTCATTCGCGCAAGAAAAAAGATCGCGTTGTCACCATGTCCCGCAAGCACCGCACGCAATCCAAGTCAAAGAGCGATCAGAACGCCGAAAAAACGCGCCGCAGCCCATTGTCAAAACGGAAACGCAGAGTCTTTGCACTGCTGGCGATGTCGTTCGCCTGCCTGCTCTTCCTCGCGACCGAGGGTATCCTCCGGCTCTGCGGCTTCGGCGGCTACCCGCCGACCTTTCGAACCATTGGCCCGACCGAGGGCGGTGTGCTGGTGTCCACCAACAAGGGCGGCGCGGCCTCCTACTTTTTCGCCGATAAACATCGCCCCGGTTCAATCGGCGACTACACACTCCTTCATCCCAAACCGTCGGGGACGGTTCGAATCATGCTCTTTGGTGGTTCGGCCATCAAAGGCTTTCCACAAACGCGGGCGTTCGCCGCCTCCGCCTTCCTGCAGGAGATGCTCTCCGACCTCTGGCCCGAACGCACCGTCGAGGTCATCAACGCGGGCACCACCGCCGTCGCTAGTTTTCCGGTCCTCGGCATGCTGACCGAAGGCATCGAATTCGACCCCGATCTCGTCGTCGTCTATTCCGGTCACAACGAATTCTTTGGTGCCTACGGGGTTTGCTCGTTGCACCGGGCCGGCGATTCCCCCGGTGCCATTCGATTTCAACGTTGGTTCCGGTCGCTGGCCTTGGAACAGGCGATCCATCAACTCCTGCCGTCCCCGAACGAGGGCAAGAGGAAGACGCTGATGGAAATGATGATCGGCCAATCCTATACCGGACCGGACGATCCCCGGCGGTCCGCTGCCGCACACAATCTCGAAGTACACATCACCCGGATGATCGAAGGATGTCGTGCAAAGGAAATACCGATCATTGTCTGCACCCTCCCGTCCAACGAGCGTGACCTGGCGCCACTCGGAACCGACGACCTGTCCCATCTCGGCGCCGGCGAACGGGACGCGTTTCAATCCCATCTTCGGAAAGGTCTGAAGGAAATTGCAGTCAATCCCGAGGCCGCGAAGCAGACGTTTCTCCAGGCACTCAAGATCGAACCCTTGCATGCAAAGGCCCACTACGCCCTGGGCAAGGCCTATCTGTCGTTGAACGAGGGCCGCCGGGCCGCCGCCGAGTTTCAACAGGCAATCAACCTGGATCCTATGCCCTGGCGTGCACCCGAAGCATCCAACGAAGCGATCCGCCGGGCAGCGACGGACCACGGCGCCGTATTGTGTGACATGCGGCAGGCATTTCGCGACGCCAGCCCGCATGGATTGATCGGATGGGAATTGATGGACGATCATGTCCATCCTTCACTCAAGGGCCAAGCCCTCATCGCCCGCACGGTGGTGGCAACACTGACTGCGTTTGAGGGCCGATTGTCCGTGGATCGCGATTCCTTTGCCGGCCTGCCGGACTGGGAGGCATACGCCCGCCGCATGGGTGACAATCCGTACACGCGCTACGCCGTTGCGCACACGCTGAGTGTATTGTGCGATATTCCGTTCTACAGAGAGAGTAATCCCGGCGCATCCAATCGATTTCATCAGCGGGCCGGCCGCCTGGAGGCAACGATGCCGCCGGAGGTGGTCGAAGTCGTGCGTCGCTGGGAGGGGCCATCGATGCATCGAGGCGCCAAGCGGCCGCTGTCGGGCGAGGCGGCACGAAAGCGAATCGCTGCGGGCGATTTTTCCGGTGCCGAATCGCTCCTGGATATCGCGGCCCGATCCGTACCGCCTCTCTCTTCTTGGAATATCGAGTACACCTACCTGATGCTCGCCTGCCGATCGAAGCGATTGGGCAGACTCACCGAGGCCGATCGTATCCTCGCACGCCGCACGATCGAACGGGGAAAAACACTGCTTCGTTTTGGTCGAAGCGAAAACGGATTAACCGAACGAAACGTCGGTCGCCTGTACCAGTTGCGTGGCGAGTATGAGGCCTCGATTCCATTTCTGTCGGCCGCGCGCGGCAAGATCCCGCCCGGCGATCAATTGTTCGCGGTCGATCGGGCGCTGGTCGATTCGCTGCTCCGTATGGGGAAGAAAAACGATGCCCTCGCCATCGTGGAACAGGGGCTGAAATCGGCCGGGAAATACATTCCGGCCTATCGCTCGATGATGGACCGTCTAGTCGGATCTGGACCAGAGTCGTCCCAGACCGGCAAGAAAACAGGCAAGACAGCACCCTAGTGTATGGACACGCTTGTTATTGTGGTTTTGTCGGGATGATCTGCTCCAAACGCGACCCTGAGGGATTGAATGATTCTTCGGGATGCATTGGGCTCCCCCGGCTGTAACGTCCTTACAGGGCTGGGTGATTGTGATCGTGCTGACCCAGGGCGGCACTTCGCTCTGCCCTGGGCTGACATGTTGCTGCTTCGGGGCGACCCACATATTCAGGTGTGGTGATACCCTAGATCGAAGCCGACAGGATTTGATATGGAAGCGATCTGTGGCATCGGAACCATCGCCTGTTCGACGCGGGTTACCAACATGGGATAAACAGTATAGAATGGGGGGCTCTTCGGTTTCGTTCTGAGTGACCATAAGGAGACTATGCTCATGTCCGTGGATGAATTCATGAAACAGCAGTACCTCACCCTCCGCAGCGAGATTCGGGCCTCGAAGGCACGCATATTCACACTCCTGATCCTGGCCACTCTGTTCATTCCCATCGCCGGGGTGGTCGCGAAGGAATACGGCGCGGCCTTTGCCTCCGCCTCCCTTCCGCTGGTCACGCTCGTCATCATG
>CAYXGR010000008.1:0-16654 GCA_964464525.1 uncultured Planctomycetaceae bacterium | reverse complement strand
ATACGGCGCGGCCTTTGCCTCCGCCTCCCTTCCGCTGGTCACGCTCGTCATCATGTTGGCTTTCGTGATGGAGCAGAACAGCGTCATCCGGGCCGGTCGCTATCTTAAGGAGCATGTCGAACCCCATATCCCCGACGTCACCACGTGGGAATCCTGGCTCGAAAGCAATCGCAGACTGCGTGACATGGACCGATACTTCTTCGCGACCTTTCTTCTGATCTTTCTCGTCTTCTATGTTGTCGGCACCGGGCTGGCCATGGAGAGCCTGGCCACGCTCTGGCCTGATGAGCATTATTATCTCTACGCCTCCATGAGCTACGTCGTGAGTGGTCTCTGGTTTGTCGTCGTTATCATCAAACACTGGCGGGCCTGTACGACGACCGAAAACTAACAGCGTCTATCTATATAAAAGACAATCAATAGAGACAATTTCTATATCGGAGCCGCGACTGTAAGGGAGCGGTGGGCGTGCGCTTGCAGCGATCGTTCAGTTCTCATTCCATCGGCAGCATGTCGTGATTCTGATGGTCTGGAATTGTTTTGGGATGGGTGGGCGATGACCGACTCCCTTACGGTCGCGGCTCTGATTGAGGCGACTCTGATTGGAGTGGCTCTGAATCAGGGCATCTCCGTGCCGAAAACCCTCCTCGACGCTTCATGATCGCACCCAAAACGAAACACTATAGTTGATAGACACGTGTAATTTATTATCACCCCCCGTTCCTTTAATTTAAGGATCGCCCGGTAATTCCTCCTGTCCCGATCCGACGAAATCGGTTCTCGATATAGGCTGCTCTGTTATGGGTACGTGCGCGGTCGAAAGCCTTGAGTTTTGACATCCTCCGGGGATAGAATGGAACGCCGGGCCGAGGGTGATTCGGCTTCGGGCTAGAGCATCAAAATAAGAAAAACGAAGTGAGCCGTCGGTGAGGAGCCGGCGTGCAACTCTTTGCGGGGGTGGTGCCCATGTTAATGGGCATAATTGGAAGGGAGTTTTTATCATGAGTAATCGATTGTGTTGCGTCATCGTCCTGACGCTCGTGTTGACATGCGGGCTGTGTACCACACAGTTGCTCGCCTCGGACGCCGCGGCGAGTGCGTCTCATTTCAGTAACGCCTCCGGGCTGAACGCCCAATGGATGCCCCCGCACGGCGGCCATGGTGACGATTCCGATGACAGCAGCTCCGAGGACGGCGTCGATCCCTGCCGAATCGAGGCGGATGATTCCGGCGACAACGGTGACGGCGACAGCAGTGATGAAGACAGCAGCGACGACAGCATGGACGACGGTTGTCCCGAAGACTGCAACGGCAACGGCGTCTGCGATGCCTGCGACATCAATCCGACCGATCCGGACGGAAACGGCCAAGTCAGCCAGGATTGCAACCTCAACGGCGTCCCCGACGAATGCGAGCAGGACTGTAATGGCAATGGCATCGCCGACGAATGCGACATCGCCAACTGCCCGGCGGGTGATCTGAGCTGTGCCGACTGTAATGGCAACGGCAAGCCCGACAGCTGTGACATCAACAACGGCAGCAACGACTGCAACAGCAATCAAATCCCCGACGAGTGCGAGCAGGACTGCAACGGCAACGGCATCGCCGACGAGTGCGATATCGCCAACTGCCCGGCGGGTGATCTGAGCTGTGCCGACTGTAATGGCAACGGCAAGCCCGACAGCTGTGACATCAACAACGGCAGCAACGACTGCAACAGCAATCAAATCCCCGACGAGTGCGAGCAGGACTGCAACGGCAACGGCATCGCCGACGAGTGCGATATCGCCAACTGCCCGGCGGGTGATCTGAGCTGTGCCGACTGTAATGGCAACGGAAAGCCCGACATCTGCGACATCAACAATGGCGGTAAAGACTGCAACGGGAATCAGATTCCCGACGAATGCGAGCCGGACTGTAACGCCAACGGCGTGCCCGATGACTGCGATGTTGATCCGACGGACCCGGACGGCAATGGCAACGTCAGCGACGACTGTGACATGGACGGCAAGCCCGACGAATGTGAGATCGATACCGACGGCGACGGAACGATTGACGACTGCGACGGTTGCCCGATCGACCCGAACAAGACCGTGCCCGGCGTCTGTGGTTGTGGCGAGCCGAGTGGCGACATGGATGGCGACGGCACGCCGGATTGTCAGGACATGTGCCCGAATGATCCGAACAAGATCGAACCGGGTGCCTGCGGTTGCGGCAAGCCCGACACCGACGGTGACGGCGACGGTACCCCCGACTGTGTAGACGGCTGCCCGGCCGATCCGAGCAAGACCATGCCGGGCGCCTGCGGCTGCGGAACCCCGGACGTGGACACCGACGGTGATGGAGTCGTGGACTGCATCGATGGCTGTCCGAGCGATCCCGCTAAGACTGATCCCGGCATTTGCGGATGTGGCGTGCCCGACACCGACACCGACGGCGACGGCGTACCCGACTGCATCGATCAGTGCCCCGGCGCGCCGGATATTGATACGGATGGTGACGGCGTCCTCGATTGTCAGGACGGCTGTCCGTTTGATTCCGCCAAGACCGATCCCGGCGTCTGTGGCTGTGGTGTTCCCGAAACGGATACCGATGGTGACGGCACCCCGGACTGTGACGATATGTGCCCGAACGATCCCAACAAGATCGCGCCCGGTCAGTGCGGCTGCGGAACTCCGGATACGGATTCGGATTTAGATGGTACCGCCGACTGCATTGACATGTGTCCGAACGATCCGAACAAGACGATGCCGGGTGCATGCGGCTGCGGCACTCTGGATACGGACACCGACGGCGACGGCACCCCCGACTGCAATGACATGTGTCCCAGCGATCCGAGCAAGACCGAACCCGGTTCCTGCGGTTGCGGAACGCCGGATACCGACAGCGATCTGGACGGCACCCCCGACTGCAACGACGGCTGCCCGAGTGATCCGAACAAGATTGCTCCGGGAATCTGTGGCTGTGGTATCGCCGATAGCGATGGCGACGGCGACGGCGCCCCCGACTGCATGGACGGTTGCCCGGACGATCCCAACAAGACCGATCCCGGCTCCTGCGGATGTGGTGTTCCGGACACAGACATGGATAACGACGGTATCCCAGACTGCGACGATCTTTGCCCCGGCTCCAACGCGCCGGTTGACGGTGCCGGCGACGTACAGGGTCTCGGCTGCGAGTTCCTCGTCTGCGATCCCGGTGGTCCCTACGCCACGCCCTGCACGGGTGGCATCGTCACGGTTGAGGTGATGGGCTTTTCCGAGGGGCAGTCCCCGGGTATGACGCTCATCCACGAGTGGGTCACCAGTTGCCCCGGGGCGTCGTTCGCCGATCCGTTCAGCTTGAACACCACACTGACGATCGACACGGCCCAGACCGGCTGCCCGCTGACCTGCACTCTTGATCTGATGTGCAGCCTGGTCCCGGGTGTCGCTGCTGCGAACCGTCAGAGCCTGCCGCCCATGATGGGCTCTACCCCGGTGATTCTGTTCCTGGATTGCAATCTGAATGGAATCAACGATCCGGATGATATCGCCAACGGGACCAGCGCCGACTGCAACGGCAACGGAATCCCCGATGAGTGCGATCTCACCAACAACGACTGCAACGGTAATGGAATTCCTGATGATTGCGACATCAATACCGCCGATCCGGACGGGAATGGCAATGTCAGCCCCGACTGCAACGGCAATGGGATCCCCGACGAGTGCGATCTTCCGAACAACGATTGCAACGGGAATCTGATCCCCGACGACTGCGACATCGATCCAGCCGATCCGGACGGAGATGGCAATGTCAGTGCCGACTGCAACGGCAATGGCAAGCCCGACGAGTGTGATGTCGATCCGACCGACCCGGATGGCAATGGCGCCGTCAGTGGCGACTGCAACGGCAACGGCACGCCGGATGAGTGTGAGACCGACGGCGACGGCGACGGCGTCATCGACTCCTGCGACAATTGCCCGGCAGTCGCAAACCCCGGCCAGGAGGATGCCGACGGCGACGGTGTCGGCGATGCCTGTGGTGAAGGACCGGCGTCCCAGCCCGGACCCTGTGATCCCGACTCTCAGGGAGTGAGCCTTCTCTACAGCGGTATCTTCCACGCACCCGTGTGTGGAGCGGCCTGCCCGCTGATGATTACCGTGATGATCTGCGGCATGGTCATGCTCCGAACCGGATCACGACGACGCCGACGACGATAACTGACGAACGTTTAGTTTACGAAACGAATGGTATTCGTTCGTCGGCCGCGGCCGCGAACCCAACATAAAGGAAACGAACCATGAATGAACCCATTTTGCGAACAGTCAACGAGGCCTATTTCACAGTTTTCCCGACGGGCTTTTTTCTCCAGATCCTGGATGGGATTGCCGCCCTCTTCAACTTCATCTTCAGCCTCTTTGGCGTGGAGACCAACATCATCGGCTTCTAGTCGATCGCGTAAATCAGACGGGTGGTAGGGTCAAGCGACAGCCTGGCCGTGCAAAACCCATCGCGTGTGGGTCATAAGGCCCGCCTGTTGAAGGTTGACTTACAAAAAATGAACCCTGAAAAAATAAAGGATCAATCCTATGACACGTTTCAATAAATTGTTCACAACCGGAAGAATCAAACTCTTTTCGCTGCTTCTGTTGGCCTGCTCGCCGCTCCTCGCGGGCTGCGACCCGGTCACGACGGGCGCCCTCACCTTCGGATCGGTCTTCTGGACCGATATCGCCCTGACGCCGGTTCGTTCGGCCCTCGGCGGTGCGGCTCTCAGTGTGGTGAATTCGTTCTGATGATCCCGAATCGGGATCTCACAAGCCGCTGAACCGGCGGCTCTCCTTCTTACACCCTCGTGGGCGGGTCCATCTGGCTTTTTTCCAGGTGGGCCCGCCTTTCATTTGATGCCAGGTGTTACACACGGATCATCGCCACTCTTATACAAAAAGAGGCCGCGTCCGAAATAAAGAGTGTGCAGCACTCGTCTTGGATCAACGTCCCATAGAACCTGCCACATCAGTCGATTCTTCACAATCTCTTGACTCGAGCGATCTCGGATCATACATTAATAGGGTCCGGCATGATGCCGGTGTAGATTGGTCCTCGCGCGTACATTGGGAGCCCAGTGCTCACGAAATCAGTAAGGAGACTCAATCGATGGTCAAAATGTTTGCAAAGAAGTCGAAGAAGATGATAGCTGCAACGGCGTTCCTGTTCGCTACAGCGTTTCAGGGAACGGGCTCCTGCACAGTAGATCAGGGGTTGTTGGATTTGCTGCAGAACTTCGGTGGTAACATCTCCGTTCAGGTGAACGGACAAGGCGGCGGATTCGGCGGGATGCACGACGGCCAGGACGATTCCAGCGATGGAAGCGGAATGGACGACAGCTCCGACGGCGGCACCGGTGGCGGCGGATCTGACAACGGCAATGACAACGGGACGCCGTAACCCATCGTTCGAAAACGCTGAGCAGGCGTACAAACTCTGAATAATTGCACGGGGATCCTTTTCCAAACTGGGAAAGGATCCTTGTGCTCTTTTTACTTCACGCGATAACGAATGGCCGGTAGGCCATCCTTACACGTCACGGCAAGTGTGCCACTGCTTCAAGCAGTGCGACCAACCAACTCTGCCTCCCCCCTTGAATCCCCAGCCAGACCTGCGACACTGGCCACTACAGGTGCCATGGCTATGTCCTACAGCGTAGAACCCAATACGTCGATTCCGTACCAGATCCGATATTCCGACGATCACCTGCTCGTCGTCGAAAAGCCCTCCGGCATCGTCACCCAGCCTGGTAAAAAGCACGAAACCACCAGCCTGCTCAATGGTCTCTTCGCAACCTACGGTAATCAATTGCAGAACCTCGGTGAGACCCGTGGCTGGGGGCTTCTGCACCGACTCGACAAGGGCTCATCCGGTCTCGTCCTCGTTGCTCTGCGAAACAGGGCCTACGATCACCTGCTGGATCAGTTCAAGAATCGCCTGGTCAAGAAAATATACTGGGCCATCGTCAACGGCACGCCGCGACCGGCTCAGGGCGTTATCCAGAAGCCAATCAAGGAGGTCGTCGGCTCCCGAAAAAAGGCCGTTATCAACCGCGATGGAAAACCCAGTATCACCGCATACCGCGTATTGGAAAGCAGCGAGGGCGTCTCCCTCATCGAGGCTCGCCCGAAGACCGGTCGCCTCCATCAGATACGCGTCCATTTCGCCACCCTCGGCCACCCGCTCCTCGGCGAGACATTCTATTGCGGTAAGGAAAAACCGCCCCAGGTCTGGCGTATCTGTTTGCATGCCGCGAATCTCTCCTTCATTCATCCAGAAACCACCCATCGTGTTCAGGTCCGAAGTCCTTGGCCGAAAGACCTGGCCAAGACGCTCAAACGATTCGGCCTGTCTGCACCGGATTCCCCGGCCGAAAACGATCAGGAGTAGGGTGCGCAGTGCGGACGACTTTTTGACGTAGGTGCCGCTCAATAGCCGACGATCGTCTCGTGGATCCACCCCCATTCCCACTCCTTCGTCTTGACAGGCTGATGCGACGTCCCTACGCTCCGTTACCCGCATAGGAACGTTTTGATGGGTGCGCAATTGGTGCGGCGTGGGCGGCACGCGGACCGGATCGGGCGATGCCCGGTGCGGATCAGACAGGGAGAAAACACAATGGCAGCAGTCAAGGTTGGCATCAACGGTTTCGGTCGGATCGGTCGATTGGTCGCACGGGCAATGTCCCAGCGGCCGGGCGAGTTTGACATCGTGGCGATCAACGACATTGGTTCCTCGCCCCGGGTCCACGCCCATCTCTTCAAGTACGACAGCGCCCATGGACAATTCGCCGGCACCGTCGAACACGACGAGACCAGCCTTCTCATCAACGGCGATCGCATCCGCGTCTGCGCCGAGCGCAACCCGGCCCGACTGCCATGGGGCGATCTTGGCGCGACCGTCGTGATCGAATCGACCGGCGTCTTCACCAAGCGCAACGACGGCAAGAAGGCGGGCTACGACGACCACATCAAGGCGGGCGCCAAAAAGGTTATCCTCTCCGCCCCGGCCAAGGACACGATCGACGCCACAGTCGTCCTCGGTGTCAACGACGAAACCCTCAAGCCCAATCACACCTTCGTCAGCAACGGAAGCTGTACGACCAACTGCCTCGCCCCGCTGATCAAGATCATGGCCGACAACCCCGGCGTGTTTGGAAGCAAAATCGACGGCTTGATGACCACGATCCACGCCTACACCAATGACCAGCGTATCCTCGACCAGGTCCACGGCGAGGATCTCCTTCGTGCCCGCACCGCCGCCGTCAACATCATCCCCTCGTCGACCGGCGCCGCCAAGGCCATTGGACTTGTCATACCCAACGACAATATCCGGCTCGACGGCTTCGCCTTCCGTGTCCCGGTCCCGGACGGTAGCGTTGTCGACCTGACCGTTACCCTCGAAAAAGAGGTCGACGTCGAAACGGTCAATGCCCTGTTCAAGAAGGCTGCGGCAAGTGGCCCTCTCGCGGGCATCATGCAATATCTCGACGAACCCCTCGTCAGCAGCGACATCGTCGGCAACTCCCACAGCTCTGTCTTCGACTGTTCTCGGACGATGGTCAGCGGCCGGCTCCTCAAGCTCGTGAGTTGGTACGACAACGAGTGGGGCTTCTCCAACCGCGTCGGCGACCTCGCCCTCCGCCTCGCTGCCATGGCCTGATCCGAACACGCTTTGTAGCGCCGGTTTTCAATCTGTACGCATCGTGTGTGCCACTGCTTCAAGCAGTGCTATGCGCGGTTATAAGACCTACGTATGAATAACGGGTCGTTCCGGGATTCTCGGACCGTGGTATATTTCCCATTGGCATTGTCGGAAAATACATTGCATACTAGATGTTAAGGGTATGGGACAAGGTCCATTCTGACTGAAACAGGCGAACGGCGGCGCAAAGGTTAAATGAATCTCTCGTGTTCTGTCGGCGATGCGAACGCTGACGGTTCTCGCGCATCCGTTTCCATCGGACCCAAAGGATTAGGGAGAATCAAGATGCGCGCATTTCTCAAACACGCCAAATCATTTATTCAGTCGGAAGACGCCGCCACGGCCACCGAATACGCCATGATGATTACGCTCGTTCTCCTCGTCGTGATCGTCGCCGTCTCGGTCCTCGGCGCAAAAGTATCCGGCGAGTTCGACAACGCCGAACAGCAATGGACGGCCGTCAATCCATAATACAAGAGTATCAATAAACAGAGCCGCTTTGTTCAGAGCTGCTTTGTTCAGAGCCGCGACCGTGAGGGAGTGGTCAGGGTGCATTTCACGGCACGATTCATCCCGCGCGCCGTTCGACATCCCTTAAGGGACCAATATGTTGATAAATGGCTGGATGTCACCCCCGTCGGGGATCCCGCTGCCATCGAGGTCGGCCCCCGAGACGTGAACCGGATCGGTATCCTGACCGAGCAGAACGGCCACAAACACGATGCTATCTGATGGATCGACCGTACAATCCTGGTTGAGATCCCCCGGTGGCGAGCCGGGGCCGGTAACGGTAAACAATGAAAACGTGCTCGATCCGGTGTTTCCCGCGAAGTCCGTGCAGGAGACGCTGTATTGGATCATCCCACCGCAGGGCTGTCCGGGAATTGCCCCGCGATAGATCTGACCCCCGCTATAGTCCATTGGGACCGTCAGCTCCGGGCCGCCGTCGACGGTGTAATGCACCAATGCTTCTGTCGAAAAGAAGTTTCGATCCGAAGACATGTCATCCAGAATCATCGCCCGCACCACGTAGGGCCCGGTCGTGTCCGCCGTGTTGAACAGCCGCTCCGCCTTGACGATACGGGGTGCGATCGTGTCGGCGGGGCCCGTGGTGTTCATGTAGATTCGATTCTGAAAGTTGCCCGACTCCCCCTGAGCGGTCACGATATCCAGGCGACCGTCGCCGTTCAGATCACCGACGGCGATGTCCAGCGATGAATCAGTCACGACCTGGATCACCCCGGATGTCAGCGTGAAGCCGCCGGCCCCGTCGTTCTGATAGATCTTCTCACCGCCGGTCCCCAGCCGGGCGATGATCATGTCGAGATCCCCGTCGTTGTCGTAGTCGAAAAACTTTGTGTCATTGTCGTCCTGATTGGGGTTCGGCGATATCTGGCTGCTGATATCCACGAATGTTCCGCCACCGGTATTCATCAACAGGATCTCGGATGAAGAACCGGACAGGCCGTTCGCCCCGATCAGATCCAGATCCCCGTCGCCGTCGATGTCCCCGAAATCGTAGGAATAGCAGGTGGTGTCGGGTGGAATCGTGGTCAGCAGTGAGAACACCCCCGTGCCATCATTTTCATACAAGCGGCTGTTATTGGTTCCGGTGCCCGAGGTTTTCACGTCGAGATCAAGATCCCGATCGATGTCGCCGAAGATGCAATCCATGTTTTCGCAGACATTCTCGATCGGATGCCGCGTGGCCGTCTCGTCGGTGAACGAGCCCGTGCCGTCGTTGACATAAACCCGGTACTGGCCGCAGCCGAACCGATTCGTCGAACCGTTGGTGATGTAGATATCCAGATCGCCGTCATTCTCGATGTCGCCGAACTGGGCGCGGGAACTGCTCAGCGCCATCTGCGGCAATTGGTTGGTGATGCTGGTAAAAAAACCGTTGCCGTCGTTTTCGAATAACTGAGGCTGGCGCTGAAAATCCTGGGCATAGATTATGTCCAGATCACCATCCCGGTCGATGTCTCCAAGTTCCACCCCACGGCAGAGGCCCAGAAAATTGAGACGGGCCACCGATTCGTCCGTGAAGTGACCGCTGCCATCGTTGATGAAGATTCGCTGGGGCAGCGGTGTTCCCGGCGTCGAGAAGTTTCCGCCGTTGGCGAACAGGATGTCAAGATCGCCATCGCCGTCGATATCACCGAGGGTGAGCTGATTGCTCCATTCCGTGGGGTTGGGGCTGGGAAACCGCGTAGCCGTCTGATCCTGAAACTGCTGCGCGACGGCCGAGGCCGTGATGCATAGGATTGCGGCTGATGGGATGATGCGTTTCATCAACAATCTGAGTAGATAATGCACCGTGGAAGACCCTCCTCAGGCGTTTTTTGATTCGATCTTCGGGTTTGGGCCGGTGGGGCACCGGCACACTCCGGGTCGGCGGGACTCTTTATACTAACGGATCCACTGGTTAAATACAATCCACGACGCATGGCATGAGACCATCAGAATCCGGTCATTCACCCGACGGAGCCCAATCAGATCCGTGCCCAATCAGAGCCGCGCCCGTAAGGAAGCGGCCACCGTTCAATAGAACACCCCCCCCAACACAGAACACCGCTCTCCCAAACAGCATTGTTATGTTGTTTTTGTTGTTGTTGATTGTTTTTGTTGTTATTTCGACGTTTTCACCCCAACATTTTCCGCAGCACCGTCTGAAGAATCCCCCCGTTGCGGTAATAGTCGATTTCTACCGGCGTATCGATACGAACGACGGCGGAAAACCTGATCTCCGCGCCGCCGCCGGCCGGCTTCGCGACGACGGAAACGTCCTGCCTTGGTTGCAGATCATCTGACAGCCCCTCGATCGAGAAGGTTTCCTCACCGCTCAGGCCGAGCGTCTCCCGGTTTTCGTCTTCCTTGAATTGCAAAGGCAGCACACCCATAAAAACCAGATTGCTCCGATGGATACGCTCATAGCCAGCCGCGATGACCGCCCGGACGCCGAGCAGCAGTGTCCCCTTCGCGGCCCAGTCACGCGAGGAGCCGGTGCCGTACTCCGCTCCGGCGAGAACGACCAATGGCGTTCGTGTCTCCATATATTTTAGCGATGCGTCAAAAATGCTCATCGTCTCATCCGTCGGCAGGTGCCGCGTGACGCCTCCCTCGGTCCCCGGCGCCAGCAGGTTTCGAAGCCGGACGTTGGCAAACGTCCCCCTTGTCATCACCCGATCATTCCCCCGTCGCGAGCCATAGCTGTTGAAATCCTTCGGCTCGACGCCACATTCGATCAGGTAACGACCGGCCGGGCTGTCTTGGGCGATCGCCCCGGCGGGGGAAATGTGGTCCGTCGTCACCGAATCCCCCAGCATCACCAGCACACGGGCGCCCTCGATCGGCACGATCGATGGCGACTCGGGCGCCATATCAACGAAGAACGGGGGCTCGTGGATATAGGTGCTCGTCTCGTTCCAGGCATAGTCGTTTCCCTCTCCGACGCGGATCCGGTTCCACTTTTCGTTGCCGTCGAACACGTTGGCATAGGCCTTCCGGAACATGTCCGGTGTGATGGATTGCGCCATCGCCTCATCGATCGTCGATCGGTCGGGCCAGATGTCCCGTAGATAGACCGGCTTTCCGTTCGAATCGTCGCCCAACGACTCGGTCGTCAGATCGATATCCGCCCGGCCCGCGAGGGCGTAGGCCACGACCAGCGGCGGGGACGCCAGATAGTTCGCCTTCACATGCGGGCTGATCCGCCCCTCGAAGTTGCGGTTCCCGCTGAGCACGCTTGCGGCGACGAGATTCCCCTTGGTGATCGCCGACGCCACCGCCTCCGGCAGCGGTCCGCTGTTGCCGATGCAGGTTGTGCAGCCATAGCCGACCGTGTAAAAACCGAGCTTGTCGAGATAGGTGTTCAGGCCGGCCTTCTCGAGATAGTCGGTCACGACTCTCGAACCCGGCGCCAGACTCGTCTTGACGAAGGGTTTGACCTTCAGCCCGCGCTCGACGGCGTTCTTCGCTAATATACCCGCCGCGATCATCACCGACGGATTGCTCGTGTTCGTGCAGCTCGTGATGGCCGCGATCACCACGGACCCGTGTCCGATCTCGACCGAATCGCCATTATCACGGACCGCCTCTCGGCGAGTCAGATCCTGCTCCGCCAGCTCGAATCCCCGCGCCTTGGCCGGCGCCGTCAGAGATGAACGAAACGCCTTTTTCATATCGCCCAGGCGAATGCGATCCTGCGGCCGCTTCGGTCCCGCCAGGCTGGGCTCGACCGTCCCCAGTTCCAGGTGCAGCGTGTCGGTGAAGACGGGATCGGGTGTCTCATCGGTCCGGAACAGATCCTGCTCCTTCGTGTACCGTTCGACCAGATCGACCTCCGCCGCCGACCGGCCAGTCCGCTCCAGAAACCGCAACGTCTCGGTGTCGATCGGGAAGAACCCCATCGTTGCCCCATACTCCGGTGACATGTTCGCCAGCGTGGCTCGATCGGGCAGGCTCAGTTCGCTCAGCCCCTCTCCATAAAACTCGACGAACTTACCCACGACCCCCTTGGCTCGCAGCATTTCCGTGACCGTCAGCACCAGGTCCGTCGCCGTCGCCCCTTCCGGCAGCCGACCGTTCAGCTTGAAGCCGACGACCTCCGGCGTGAGCATGTAGATCGGCTGGCCGAGCATGCACGCCTCGGCCTCGATCCCGCCGACGCCCCAACCGAGCACGCCCAGCCCGTTGATCATTGTCGTGTGGCTGTCAGTCCCCACCAGCGTATCGGGGACCGCCAGTTTAGCGCCGTTCGATTCGACGAGGAGCACGCACTTGGCCAGGTATTCGAGATTGACCTGGTGCACAATACCCGTCGCCGGCGGCACCACGCGGAATCCCTCAAACGCCTGCCGACCCCAGCGGAGAAACTCATACCGCTCGCGGTTCCGGGCAAACTCGATGTCCTCGTTGAGCGACAGGGCCTCGCCCGAACCGAAGCGATCGACCTGCACCGAGTGGTCGATGACCAGATCGACGGGCACGAGTGGGTTGATCCGCTCCGCATCGCCCCCCAGCCGAATCATCGCCGACCGCATCGCGGCCAGATCCACCACGGCGGGCACGCCGGTGAAGTCCTGCAACACCACCCGGGCGGGAGTAAATGGCAACTCCGTCTCGGCCGGTCGCTCGGCCTTCCACGCCGCGAGGTTCCGAACATCCTCCTCGCCGACGATTCCGCCGCCGGCATGGCGCAAGACATTTTCCAGTAGCACCTTAAGACAGAACGGCAGACGCCCGATCTGATTCATCCCGCCGTCTATCAGCGTCCGCAGCCGGGTGTAGCCGACCGGGCCGGACTTCGTTTCCAGGGTATGTTGGGCACCGAATGGATCGCTGTGGCTGTTCTGAGACATGCTCGACCTCGCGTGTTTATGATTGTCCGTACCTGCCGAACGAACCACCGATCCGCCGCAGGCCGGGCGGATTATAACCTCAGTCCTCCCCCAGCGGCAGGGCCAACCGGCCCGTGTGCCACTGCTTCAAGCAGTGCGAACCAACCCGACGAGCCACAGACTTCCAGTCCGTGCGGCCTCTGCACCTGCCAGGTGCCGGGTGCCATGCTTTTACGCCCCGGGCCGTATCGGGGCGGGTAAGCATGCCGATTGATTCGTGTGCCACTGCTTCAACCAGTGCCGAGCACCCAGTGTGCGTTCGTCCCAGTGTGCACCGGAGGAAGAACCCCGAATTCCCCGTTTCCACATCCCATTTACATCAATCCCCTCCCTTTCAATCCGCAACTTCTTCCCATGACTCGGGTACTATGGACGGCGGTCCGTTTGTGGTATGATATCGATCGAGCCGATGTTCTGATGAGAGGGGCTCAGCAACTGTCTGGGCCAAACCATTTCTTGAAAGGGATGATCATGACCGGTACCCGATGGACTATCGCGGCGGCATTTGTGTGTGGCCTGCTGGTAACTCCCGCTCTGGCGACGGAGCTGGGTGATCCGGCCCCGCCGCTGAAAATCTCAAAATGGGTCAAGGGCGAGCCGGTCGATCTGGCCAAGGGCAAGGGCAAGAACATCTACGTCGTCGAGTTCTGGGCGACCTGGTGTGGACCCTGCATCAGGGGCATCCCCCACCTGACCGAAATGCAGGAGGCCTACAAGGAAAAGGGCGTCATCTTCATCGGTGTCAGCAATGAAAAGCCCGGCAAAGTCACCCCCTTTGTCAAAAAGATGGGCGACAAGATGGACTACACCGTCGCAGTCGACAAGAACAAGGCCACGAGCCAGGCCTACATGGGGGCGTTCAAGGTGAATTCCATTCCCCATGCCTTCATCGTGGATCGCGAGGGCAACCTCGCCTGGCATGGTCACCCGATGGCGGAGATGGACAAGGTTCTCGACGACATCATCGCCAAGCAGCCCGCCACCGGAGGGAGTGCGGACGATGACGCGAAGCTCGTCAAGGCCCGCAAGTATCAGAAGCGTTACTTCAAACTTGCAAGGAAGAGCAAGAAATCGAGCAAGCTGGCCAAGACCGGTCGCCGCGTCATGAAATACGGCAGTCATGATGCCGAATTCATGTGCGCCTTCGCCATGAAGATCATCGAGAGCAAAAAGGTCAAACATCGCGACCTGAAGCTGGCGAGAAAGGCCGCCAAGGCCGCGGTCGAAGCCACCGACGAAGAAGACTGCGAGTGCCTCGCGGCCTACGCCCTCGCCCTGTTCAAATCAGGCAAGATGAAATCCGCCATCGCCCGGCAGGAAGAGGCCATCGATATGTGCGAGAATGATGAACTCCTGTCGGATCTGAAAAAGACGCTGAAGCGCTATAAGAGGAAGGCCAAGGAAGCCTGATTCGATTTCAGATTTCAGATTTCGTATTTCAGATTGAAAATTGACGGTTGACGGTTGACGGTTGAGGGTTGAGGGTTGGGGTGCCTCGAACCTGTGGCACCGGTTTCCAACCGGTGCGCGGGTGTTGGGTGCCATTGCTTACACGTCTCGGCCATGTCGCGACGGGAAAGCATTCCGATTGGCACGTGTGCCACTGCTTCAAGCAGTGCTTTTCTTCCTCTTTTTCTACTTTTTTTCGTAATACTTTAGTGGAATGCAGGAACTCGTGTATATTCGCCAGAAATTCAGATTTGAAATTTGAGATTTCAGATATCCAACACTGACTGGACCGTAATAAAAGATTTACGCCAAACGGCTAAAGGGTTACGTTTTTTGTATTTCGACTTTTCGACGTTTCCCTACTCCCCCAGCCGTCCCGGCATGTCCGCCAGTACGTAGGAAACGACCGCCAGCGACGCAACGCACCGTGACAGTTCTTCCGGCACGACCTTGTCCAGCGTGTCGGCGTGGGTGTGGTGATAGTCGAAATAGGTTTTCCCCTCGACCCGGAACCCCATCAACGCAAATCCCGCCGACTTCATCGGGCTGACGTCCGCCCCGGATCCGCCTTCCCGAATCGATGTCGCACCGATCGATTCGAGCAGCCCGGCGATGTCCCGCATCTGCTCGGCCGCCCGGGCCTGTTTGTCCGGGTCCGAGCATTGAACGCTGTACCCCTTCGGCGCGAACACCCCCGAGTCCGACTCGATCGCCGCCACGTGGTTCACCAGCTCATCGGCATGGTCCTCCGCGTATTGACGACCGCCATTCAGCCCATTCTCCTCGTTGGTCCACAACACCACGCGGATCGTTCGCCTCGGCCGCAGCCCCAGCTTCCGCAAGACGTTGATCGTCTCCATCGCGATCACGCAGCCGCCCCCGTCATCGTGCGCCCCCTGACCGACATCCCACGAATCGAGATGGCCGCCGATGACCACCACCTCCTCCGGTCGCTCTGATCCGCGCAGTTCCCCGATCACATTGGCCGACGGGACCATCCCTTCATGACGGGCGTCCATTTTCAGTGTCACGACCACCTCGCGGCCCCGGTCGCTCAGCCGCTGAATCATGGCGGCCTCCTCGGTGGAGATTGCCGCCGCGGGGATCTTCACCTCGGCGTCTCGGTAGTTCGTCGCTCCGGTATGCGGCGTCCGCAGGCTGTGGGCCGTGACCGATCGAACCAGGCAGGCGACCGCCCCGTTCTCGGCCGCGATCCGAGGCCCCTTCCCGCGAAATCGAACCGTCGTGCCGTAGCCCGCGCCCTTTTCCGGGTCGTAGGGCGGCATCGGGTTGTTGAACAAAACGATCTTGCCCGCCATCTGATCGGCCGCCGCCTCGAACTCTCCCTCGTCCTTCACGCAGACGATCGGCGCCGTGATCCCCTCGGGCGGCGTTCCGACCGACAGACCGAGGCCGAGGATGTGCAGCTTCATCTCGCGGGGTTTGATCATCCGCGCCGATTCTTCGCCGCGGACCCACTTCGGGACCATCACCTTCTCGCCATGCACATTTTCCTGCCCGTCTGCTTTCATCGCCTCCTGTGTCCAGGCAACGGCCCGTTCCAGCTCGACCGATCCGCTCAGGCGATGGCCGATCTCGTCGCAGAGATATTCCATCTTCTCGTAGGCGTCGTTCTCCTCAAGCACCGCCGTGATGATCCGAGCGGCATCGTCAGCGTATCGTTCCGCGATCGCCGTACTGCCGTTGGATCCGTCAGGCCGAGCGATTGTGCGATTGCCATTGGACACCCCAACCCCGGCGGATGCCTTCGAGTTCGAGACCATCGACGAGGAACCCCCCGAACACCCACCGATCCATACCGGCACAAGCAACAACCCATACGCTGTCTTCAATCTCATGGTACCTACCTTCAATTGGATTCATGTATAGTAAATGGCCCACCAACACGCCCCGCATTCTACATAAACGAAGCCCATGACGCGACAGGCCGGAGTGCCACTGCTTCAAGCAGTGCGATAGGGAGTGCCACTGTTTCAGGCAGTGCGATTGGGTGTGCCACTGCTTCAGGCAGTGCGATTGGGTGTGCCACTGCATCAAGCAGTGCAATTGGG
>CAYXGR010000007.1:15302-25074 GCA_964464525.1 uncultured Planctomycetaceae bacterium | reverse complement strand
TTTGGGAGCAGGAGGCCGTTGGTTCGAATCCAATCGCCCCGAATGTAAGTCATTGAAAGCACCAGGCTTGTGGCAATCACGAGCCTGGTGTTATTATGCCGTTGCCCCTTTATTGCGGGTTTGCCCCTTTTTCCGGATTCGTGGAGGAGATGGTGCGTCCGTCTGCATCTGCTTGTCATCAGCCCTCACCTCAATACTCATTCCATGGGGTGTCTACCTGGAGATTATGCCATGCCTTCGATGATGTCCCTACGATCCGGTTGGCCTTTCGCGTCAAGCCATACTCCGCTAGGAGATTGGTGAGTCTGAAGGTGTCACATCCCGCACAGTGGACCGTCCTAACATAGGCATCGTACGTAAGAAGAACCTTTCGCTTGGACTTCTCTCCAGACATCTTGATCCCTCCTGAAATCGATTGGCGAGCGCCGACGCATCTAGGCCGATTTTTCAGCGGGTGAATTTGTCCGCCGAACGAAACGGGAAGGTCGCGTTGCATCTCTCGAATACGGCTCCGAATCGGATTCTCTTTTTCCGCGATGACTTCGATCTCGTTTCGAAGACAGTCTGCAGTCTCTCCCGACGGATCATTCTCCAACGCCTCACGGAGCTGGTCGTAGCTTGAGGATATCAGCTCTCTGAACTTTCGTTCTTGACCTTCCCCGGTTTCGTTGGCGGTCTTGTGCTTCGTCAGAACACAACGCCGGTCATTCAGATGAACGTCTGCCCATTTCAGACCGCACGCTTCTGAGGGTCGGCATCCGGTCGCTGCGATGAATCTCAGGATTCTCCCCGCACGTTCGGGCAGGGGCGGCTTTCGGTGGGTTCTGTCAGGCATGGGTCAATCCTCCGTCGAAAAGATCTAATGCCTAACATATGCCGAACTTATGAACCGGAGTCAAGTAGAGATTCAGGTTGTTTTATGGCGTTGATGTGGCTTGACGGGTCTTTAGTTGCTGTTGAGATTGCCACCGCACGTCGAATGGCGATGTAGTCAAAAGATTCCCCTCTTGAAATACAGGATGAACCGCGTGATCTTTCTATTCGACAGGAGGTCACGCGCATGTTTCTCAAACGGATTCGTCGGAACGCAAACGGGAAGCGGCACACCTACTGGGCCTTGGTCAAGTCCATCCGAACGGCGCGAGGTCCGTGTCATCAGTTGGTGGCTTCTTTGGGTGAGCTTCGACCCTCGGAGCAAGCAGGCTGGGCCCATGTCGCGCGGATTCTCGATCATTGCCCGGAATCCTGCCTCCTCCAGAGTCGTGGGTTTGAGTGGTCATTCTCGACCACCGATCGATTTCGGGCCAATGAACCCGGCATCTACCGCGGGAAGCTTCGAATCCGGCCGGAGCCTTGCGTGGCGAAACTACGCCGTAAAAACACGCACCGTCAGTCTGAGGCGAAGCCTCGTAAGTCCTGGCCTTCGCGACTTGTGACACGGGCGTCGGAACTCAAGGGGCCAGGATAATCTGGACGTTGACGAATTCGAAGTCGTCCAAATCGCCGCGGCAGGATTTCGCATTGATCTTGAAGGTATTCCTGCCTGATTCCAGCCAAGTGGGATCGAATCGGACCGAGAAGACACCGAAGCTGCCGTCTCGTGGCGAGTCGTTCAGTCTGCTGCGGAGTAACCTGCCATTGATACGAATCGTGTGTGGGCATTGCACCCCTTTGGCCATGAGTCGGACCTCGGCCTGCGCGTAGTCAGCCTTCAGTTGTGCATCGCTGATCGTGAACGAGGCTCGATACCGCTTACCCTCCGATCGATTCTGAAATTGGCTGTTGATCCGGCCCTCGAACCGGTCGTTTCCGAGGTGATGGACGTCGGGCTCGGCCTCGAGGGCGATGACGTCTTCCCTTTGGGGTTCGAGTCTGAAATGGAGGGTAATGGGTCCGCGTCTCAGCCGCGAACGGGGGACGTTCACGGATTCGGGGATATAGCCTTCGAGTGAAGCGGACACGGCGAAAAACTTGGGGACCGGCGGCACGGCGAGTTCGTATCGGCCGGTCTCGTCTGAAAGAACCTCGAGCGTCTCGTCGTCCGGCAGGACGAGCCGGATCGTTGCGTCGGGGAGCGGATGCTCGGACTCCGCCTCGGTGACGCGACCGCGGATGAGCCCGACGGCGCCGGGGGGCAGTTTCTCGTACCAGGGGATCTCGACTTCGGTCGGTATGTGGAGATCCGTCTTTCCGGGAGGGACACGGACCGCGCTGGCCGGCATTCCATTGGGTGGAAGAATGGGGCGGTTCTCGATGGGCACATCACGCGGAACGGCTTTCGATTGGGCGAGAAGGGGTGATATTTCCGGCATCGTTTTCGCCGGGGTGGGTGACAGCTCGATCGGAGTCATTCGTGAGTGTGAATCGTCGTTTGGCCACTGCGGCATCAGGGCATGGAATCGATCGGTCTCCCTGTAGGTCACTCTTGGACTGTCATGTGTTGAAACAGTGGATTCATTGATCGGTATTGCCGTCGACGGCAACGCGAGACCGAAGCTGGGTGAGGATGAAAGCGCGGGACCGGTTTCGATTGGTTTGGCTTCGAGTGGATGATCCGTCGTTGCTTCCGCGTCGTCGAGATTCAATCGATCCCTGGAGATTTCAACGGCCGCCGATTGTGCTCCTGATGCCGGTGCTATCTTTGCCCAGACCGGTGCGGTTGGAGATGTGACAAGTGGGAAGGCTGTGTTGTTGAGATCGGGCCGGGTTGGGCGAAACGTGACTGAATTTACAGGATGGAATGATTCCTCCACGGTGTCGGCTGGTTGGCCGTAATCGTGAGGCAGGGAAAGTCCAGCCATATTCACCGCGACGGATTCGGCGGAGAGGTGGGTATTTGTGGGCCAATCGGGTCGGGAGGGTGGAGGGGCATCCTCGGTCTGGTTTGCATCATCAGGTGCGAGAAGCGGGGTATTGTCGATTTCGGTCATCGCGAGACGCAACGGCGCGATCGAATCGTTGCTTGAATCGGAAGAAGGTTCAGTGGAATCGACCGGAAGGGGTGGCGGGTTGATCAGGGTGGATGCGAACCTGCCCGGGGCGGGCGTCGGGTGCGGCTCGGCTGTGTCGATTCGCTGGTTTTCGATGGGTGTAGACAATTCCGGGAGGGTTGCCATTTGGTAGGCGACCGGCTCGGTGGTGGTCGGGGATGTTGATTGTTTCTCGAACGGGATGTTCGCATCTGCGGGGATTGCAGTGAGCGTGGAGGTGAGCGGATCCGATTCTGATTCCGCGGCGTCACGCCGGATGGGTGTGAATTCGTAGCGATCTGTGGCTGGCTGGGTCGTGGGAGTTGGCAGGGAGGGTTTGAACGCAAGAGATTGAGCGACTGGCGTTGGTGTCGCGTTGTCCGTCTCTTTCGAATCGATCGGTTTCGTGTCGGGCGGGAGGGCCAGTTCCGAGGGTGTTGTGCGATCGATGGTTATCTCTATCGATGTTGTATTATTTCTCAGATCGGTTTCAAGGTTGGGAATCGGCGCTTCCATCAACGCGTCCTCCACGATGGGTTGCAAGTCGCGGGGGATGGAGTTTTGCCGAACGTCGAGGGTGATCATCGACTCGATCGGTTCATCGGCGCGCGGGGGGTCGGGCGGTTCGATCGGTTCGGACGGCGTGACAGGGGTTTCTATCTGCGTCCATTGTCCGCGGAGTTGCCCGGCGATTTCATCGGCGGCGGCGGTGTTGATCAATGCGACCTGAATCCGGCCGCGATCTCGCACGAACCCGGCGAGGCTGGTGGTGACTTCCCAGACGTTGAACAACAGCATGAGCAGCATGTGCAGAAGCAGGGAGGCCAGCAGGCATCGCATCATCAGGCTCATTTTTCCCTCGCGAAAATCGCGGAGCAGGGCGAGCATGAGCAGGCTGAGGATCAATGCAAGCAGGGCCCACATCAGGTTGGGACCGATCGTCCGCCAGAGCGCGGCCCAATCGAACGAAGCCCGGCGGGTGTCCTCCTGCCGGAAGACTTCGCGGGAGGTGGTGTGGTAGATATTGTAATCGGGTGGAGCGTCGGCTGCCGGGGTCGTGCCTGCGCGTCGATCGGAACTGAAGTGCAGACCGTAGCCGCCGAGGCTGAGATCGGCGTCGAGTTCGTTCGCAGATGTGTTGATCGATGGGCCGAGGTTGGCGGGCGCTTGATGGACTCCGCTGAGCCGCCGGGTTCGGTACAAATCATAGCCGCCCAGACCGCCGGGGCGGTTCGATGAGAAATAGAGAAAATCACCGAATGGGCTGACGCTGGGGGAGCCTTCGTGATACGGTGAGTTGACTTCCACGACGGGGTCCGCAGGGCCGATTCCGTGATCGCCGATCGTGCAGAGATAGATGTCATAATCGTGCTCGCGATGTTGCTCCCGCAGCGTCGCGGGCCAGTTGGAGGCCGCGGGCGGGTTCGCTTCGTCGCTTCGCGGACGATTGGAGGAGAAGTAGAGGCGATCACCATCGGGGGAGAGGGCCGGGCCGTAGTCGTTGTATTCGGAATTGACGTGGCTGCCGAGGTTCGTAGCGGGCTGCCAGCCCTCCTCGGATCGCCGCGAGATCCAGAGATCGTAACCGCCCAGGCCGCCGGGCCGATCGCTGTAGAAATAGAGGGCCGAACCATCGGGGGAGAGCTCCGGTCCGAGTTCGTCGTGTTCGGTGTTGATGGTGTCCAGCGGCGCCGGCTCGCTCCATCCATTCACAGTTTTATGACCAATATAGATATCCGCGTTTCGCCCCGCCTTGCCCCGCACGAACAGAAGCGTCTGACCGTCGGCGCTGTGTTCCGGTTCGTAGTCATCCCCGGCGGAGTTCAGGCCGTCGGGAAGCCGGGTGGGCGGCGTCCAGAGGATGTCCCGAACAAGGGCAGTTCCCTGCGGAGCGTGAATCGTGTCGGCGTCGGTATAGACGTGTTGTGTCCGAGGCCACACGCGCCAGGTGATAAAGCCGGCGCAGGCGATGATTGCGAGGCCGATGACAGTCGACAGTAATTTCGTCCATCGCTTCATGTCGCTTGCAGGTACGTTATTGGCCCAGGACCGTATCGAGGTAGGGTTCCTGGATGCCGCTTCCCTTGCAGATATCCAACACACGAACGATGGCGGCGTAGTTCGCGTCGCGATCGCCTCGCACGGTGACCTTCTGATCGGGATTGGCCTCGACCGCCTCGACGATCATGGATTGGAGCGTTTCCGGCTCCACGGTCTGGCCGCTGACGATGATCCCGCCGTCGGCTGCCACGTTGACGATGATTTCCCGCAGCATGACGCTGATCGGCCCCGCTGCATTGGCCTCGGGCAGCGCGATTTGTATTTCGCGCTCTGCCTGATGGAACGTCGTCGCGACGAGAAAGAAGATGAGCAACAGGAAGACCATGTCGATCAAGGGCGTCATCTCGATCGACACATTCAGACCGGCGTCTTTTGATTGAATGAGCATGACGAATGGACTCCCGATATCAGGTCTGGGCCGCGGAGGCCGCGGGTGAGAGATCGGCCCCGTTGCCGGGTTGGATCCGGATGTTCGAGTTGCCGGCGGTGTCCCTGGCATAGGCGTATTCTTCGATGAACTCGAGGGCCATGCGGTCCATCTCCTCGACGAGTCGATCGATCTTCGCGGAGAGCAAGTGGTAGGCGATGATGACGGGGATGGCGACGAGGAGACCGGCGGCGGTGGTGATCATCGCCTGGTAGATGCCCTCGGCGAGGAGTTCGGTTTTCCCGAGCGCTTCGGCGGAAGAGGCGACGGTCTGGAAGGCCTTGATCATGCCGAAGATGGTTCCGAGGAGGCCCATGAGCGGACAGATCGAGGCGATTACGGAGAGCGCCCTAAGATATTTGCGCAGTTTGAAGACGGCGCGCTGCCCCGCTTCCTGGACATGTTTTTCGAGCAGTTCGACGGATTCCGACAGACGTCGAATACCCGCCGCGAACAGGTCGCCGAGCGGCGAGTTGACCGAGTCGCAATATTCCAGGGCCTTTGCGCGGCCGTTCCCGTTGTCATCCAGCGCGGCCTTGAGACCGGGCAGGAAGTCGGGCGGGATCACACTTCGCCGGCGCAGGCTCGTGAGGCGTTCGACGATCAGGCCGACGGCGAACAGGGAGCAGAGACCGATGGGGATCATCATCGGCCCGCCTTTGACGACGAAATCCCAGACGGATTGAATCTGGGTTGCGGCGGCGGAAGGGGCGTCCGACGTGGGATTGGGGAGGGTTTGTGCCAGAACGAACAGGGGGAGATAGGTGTTCACGGTCGTGACTCCCTAATGAATTTCGGATTGTGGATTGACATCGGGGGAATAGTTCCTCGCTGGTTGCACTGCTTGAAGCAGTGGCATACTTGTCTGTTGGGTTCCAGCATAGATTCGGTTAATCCTGAGCTGCGCGGCGGCCGGGGAGGGAGCGATCGGCCAGGGCGACGAGCCGCAGCGAGGCCGGTTCCGCCCACTGTGTATCCTTGTATTTGTCTACGACGGTCTGGAACTGTTGCCTGGCCTCCACGGTTTTGGCCAGTTTCTCGAAGCAGCGGCCCGCCTCGAACAGGGCCGCCGCGCTCCATTCGGGGTAAGCGTAGAGGATGTCTACTTTCAGCAACTCCCGGACCGCCTCCTCGTACTGCTTTTTCGCGAAGAGGCATTGACCGATCTGAAACTGGGCGCGGGCGGCGGTCGGGCCGGTGTGGCGGGCGATGACGCGCCGATAGGCCTCGGCCGCCTCGTCGTGACGGCCCTGATTCTCCCGTGCCCAGCCGATGCCGAACTCGGCCTGGTACCACTGCGGGCTGTCGCCGAAACGCTCGAGAAACGCGCCGAACCGTTGTTCGCTCAGGGCCCAGCGCTGCAGTTTCGCCTGACATTCGCCGAGCCGGAGCAGACTGGGGGCGCAAAGCGGGTCGGTGTTGTCTCCCTTTAGAACACGGTCGAAATGACCGACTGCCTCGGCGTGGCGACCGAGGTTGAACAGCGATTCGCCACAGAAGAAGGCGGCCGAGGAGAGGAATTCGCTTCGGGGGAATTGCTTGACGAAAGATTCCAGAACCCGGGCCGTGTCGGCGTAGTGTTTCAGCTTGAAATGACAGGTTCCGAGTCGATAAGACGCCTGTTCGCGGAGCGAGGGGGGGAGCAATTCACCGGTGCGCCCGATGATGTCGCGGAGGCGGTTCAACAGCTCGAGGGCCGATTGGAATTCCTTGTTTTCAGACTGGATGCCGGCAAGTTCGAGCAAGGCATGTGCGAGTAGTTCCTCGGTGACGGCCGGGGTCTGAATCAACGCGTCGTAAACCTTCGCGGCGTTTTCCGTTTTGCCCGTTGCCCGGAGGCACCAGGCCCGCTCGAAGATCATGGCCAGGCGGAGGGATGGATCGAGCGCGGCGGCGTCCACCTGCACCGCGAGGTCGATCGCTTCTTGGTGTTTTCCCTGTCGCGCGAGGACGAGAACGAGCCTGGCCCGGGCCGCGTTCAACCGAGTGTCCGAGGGAGAGTGTTCGATCAGACGGCGAAGGGCCTTCTCGGCCGGTTTGAATTGTTTCGCGTTTGTGAGGGCGCGGGCCTGTTGAAAGAGGGCGTCGGCTTCGGCGTCCGTTCCCTTCGATGTCCTGGCCACGGCGGCATAAAGCTCGGCCGCGCGTTCGGAGTCGCCTCCGCGCGAGGCGATCGCGGCCAGATGGCGTCGCGCGGGGGTGGCGAATCGATCGGTGTCGTCCTCGGAGAGAACGGTCTCGAAGGCCTTGGCCGCCTGCGTGAATCGCTCGAGCGCGACAAGCGCCTGGCCGCGCTCGAAGACGGCCTGACGGCGGTGGGGGCTGTCGTCGAAGTGCTTCAGGAGGCGATCGTATTGGCGGATGGCCGCCTCGTGTTGGCCCAGTCGCTCGTGGGCGATGCCGAGCTTGAGCACCGCGTCGTCCGCGCCGGAGACATTTAGACCGTTGGCAAGAAAAGAGTCGAGTCGCTGGATACAGGGCTTCCATTCTTCGCGTTGGAATTGAATATCGCCCATGGCCAGGTTCAGGGCATCGTATGGTTTCTCTTTTTCGACAGATGGATCAACGGTCTTCAGGATCTCGTACGATTCGTCAAGTTTCTGTTGGTGATACAGGGCCATACCGAGTCGATAGCGGGCGAGAGGTGCATTCGCGTCGTTGGGGTGCGCATCGAGAAAGCGGCGGTAACGTGATTCGGCCTTCGTGAGGTCGCCCTGCAGATAGGCATTCTCCGCGGAGAGAAACGCAATCTTCGACACGAGGGCATGCTTTGGATAGGTCTTCAGGAAAGCCCGGACCTGTTTCTGACTGCCGTCGTAATCGCGTTGGCGATGGAGGGTGGCGGCGAGGAGGTGAAGCGCATCCGGGGCGAGGGTATGGGTGTCGAATCGAGATCGGAAATCCTTCAGGGTTTCGATCGCGTCCTCGTCATTTCCATTCCTCAGCAGGGCGATCGCCCGGTCATAGACCATCTCCGGCAGCCAGGGGCTGTCGGCGTATCGGGCAATGGCCTGTTTCAGATCCTTCGCGGCGGCGGCGAAATTTTTCCGGCGTAATGTGCATTTCGCGGCCCAATAGGCGGCCTCCCCCGCGATCGAACCCGATGTCTTCTGAACCTGATTAAACGCCCGCTTCGCTTCGGCATACTGGCCCTTGTCGAAAAAGAGCCGGCCTCGAAGCAATGTCGCCTCGGCGGCGAGCGGGTGCTCGGGATACGTCTTCAACAGCCGATCGAGCAGCGGAGCAGAGGCTTCGGGCTTGCCGGTCTGACGGAGTAGTGTTCCCAGACCGAGGAGGGCATCGGGGAGATAGGGGCTGTCGGCGCGATTGAGAACCTGACGATAGTGGCGCGCCGCCTCGTCATGGGCCGCGTCGCGATGACGGCATTGGGCCAGGAGCAACTCGCTGTGCGGAGCAAACGGGCCGTCGGGTTGTTTTTCGAGAAGCCGCGCGAAGCGACGCGCGGCGGCCTGGGTCGACTGTTGCTTCATGTCCGCGAGACCGCCGAAATAGTCGGCCCGATCGCCATGCGGGGAACGCGGCCACTTCGTAATGAACGCGTCGGCCTGCTGTGCGGCCTGTCGAACGTGGCCCGCCTGATAGTGGGCCTCGATGAGCAGGGCGGCGGCGTCATCGGCCAAGTTGTGTTCAGCGTGATGATCGAGAACGACTTGAAAGGCCTCGATCGCCTGATCGTAACTGCGTTCGGCGAGGTGGCATTGCCCATGCATCGTAGCGACCTCGGCGGCGTAGGGAAAGTCGTCAAGCTTTCGCAGGGGTTTCAACTCCGAGGCGGCTTCGTCCAGCTTGCCGAGCCGGAACAGGCTGACGGCGAGACCGTAACGGGCCGTGGGGGCCTTTGCGTGGTCGGGATTGGCATCGAGAAACTTGCGGTATTCGATGGCCGCCAGATCGTAGAGTCCGCGATTGAGAAGACCGTTGCCGCTTAGGTAGGACTGAACGTCGGCGTCGAGCGAGGATGGGGCGTCGGCCTTATCGACAGGAGCGGCGGAGAGTCGGTGGGGGAGAGAAGGCCAGGCAAGGATTAGAAGGATGGGGATGATGGGAAGGCGGGATGCCGAGATTCGGGTGCGACTGTGCGGTCGACACATGCATTCACCTCCTTGTGGCGAGTGGTTTTCCGCTGCGGTGGGGTCATGTCATGTCGGATCTACGATGACCGCGCGGAGTTGGATCGCCATTTTTTCGATTTTTGATTCTTGGATTGGCTGCGGGAACGCCGGATCCGTTGAGGGACACTGCTTGAAGCAGTGGCACACTCGCGCCTCTTCAGAGGTTCCGGAGTGATCGATTC
>CAYXGR010000007.1:0-15202 GCA_964464525.1 uncultured Planctomycetaceae bacterium | reverse complement strand
TGCTTGAAGCAGTGGCACACTCGCGCCTCTTCAGAGGTTCCGGAGTGATCGATTCCATGCATCCATCATTTATCGCGCGGATGCCTCGGCCTTCTCTTCCAACTCTTCGAGGAGGACCTCCAGCTCTTCCACTACCCCATTCACGTGGTTCATATCTCGTTCGATATCCTTCGATTCGTTTCGGCTTTCCAGACTCGCCTGTTCAAGTTCCAAGGCGCGCATGACCAGTGTTTGAGCTTCTTCGCGCAATTTCGATGCACGCTTTGAGTTTTCGGTTTCAGAGGCTTTTTCACGCAGATCCTCGGCGCGATCGCGAAGATCGTCTGCCTGATCCTCGAGTCGGTCGGCAGTTTCCTCCAGTCGCTCGGCCTGTGATTCCAGGCTGTTCGATTGTGCTTGATACTCTCGAAGGGTTGTACGTTGTGCGAAGAGTTCCGCCATCAGGCGACTGCGGAGTTCGGATGACGATACCGAATTGGACTCACGATCCATGAGCCGCTCTCTCAGGGCCTGTTCCGCGGATTCACGAGCTGCGTTCGTGTCGCCTTGCGCCAACTTTTCTTTGAATGCGACCGCGCTATCTCGATCGAACCACTTGCGAATGTTGCCATTGTTCCCCCGGCTGGAAATGCGATCCGGATTCTTGTTGGACGGATGGATCATGTCCACAAACGCCTTGAAAATCGCCTGCACCGCCGGATCGCCGTGGACACAGATGGCCTTGTCGTTGGTGGCGGGCTCGATGAAGACCGGCACGTCGTCGCGGCTCATCAATTCGACGAGGGCCTGCAACTTCCCCTTCGGCAGGTGGTAGCCGACATTCTGTTCACCCTTCTTCGTGATGATGTCCACAAACGCCTTGAATCGAATGTGATCGGCGAGGGTGCCGTGCAGTTCGATGCCATCCTCGAGCCGACGGACGCGGGTGGGAACGTCGGATCGAACCATCAGTTTGCTCAGGGCCTCCAATTTCCCCTTGGGAAGTTTGTAGGTGCGAACAATGACACCTCGGGAAGCTCCTCTATCGGCGACGCTGAATGATGGGGCAGTCCCGCGCCCCCCTCCACCTGAATAGACCTCCGCGGCGTCCTGATATGCCCTGACTGCTTCCTGGTGGGATTGAACTTCAGACTGTTGTTGCTTTCGAAGCATGCGGTAAGCAGTGTTGGCTTTCGGTTGGGCGGTCATGCGCTCAAGCTGTTCGGAGAGTTTGGCCAGTTGCCGCTCGAGTCTTTGGATTCGCGCTTCCAGTCCGGTGGGCTCATGCCCCGGAGGCGGCGCTTCATGATCGTCGGCCACCGCCCAAACCATGCCCGGTACACCGGCGGAAACCCTGGGTGCGAAGGTGGCAACTCCGGACGGTACGGTGACCACACCGGGGGCGACGTGTATGACCTCGCCGTTGGGTGTTTCAATCAGGATCGGGGCAGCGGGAGGGGCCGGTTCCACCGGTTCCACGATGACCGGAATCTCGATGGTCTCGGGCGCTGCGGGTTCGCCGGGTTCGCAGGACTGGGCCGGCGTGGCCAGCCAAGCCACGAAGACCATGGAGATCGCCAATGCGATCCCCGGGATTGAAATGTTGGGCGCGGATTGTTGCGTCATCACCATGGTCAATCTCCTTGCAAAACGATGGGTTCGACCGGTAATCGCTCCGATTCCGGTACTCGGCATATTCGGGATGGGTTTACTGACAAAGGCGCGCGTGGTGACGAGAGCCTCGGCATAGGCCCGTCGGCCGTTTGGGAGGAGCCACGTGACCCAGGCGTCGCAGGCGTTTTCGGCCTCGGAGCGAATGCGATCGCGAACCCACCAGACTGCCGGGTGCCACCAGTATAGAGCGCCAATGAGGGAGTCGATCCAGCAGATCCAGTGATCGCGCCTGCGGAGGTGAGCCAATTCGTGGAAGAGGATGGCACGACGCCCGTCTTCATCGAGTTCGGACCAGAGTCCGCGTGGAAGGATGAGCCGGGCCCGTCGGCCACACCAGATCATCGGTGAGACTCGATCGGGAACCATGACAATTTCGGGCAGGCGGCGGAGGCCGATGAGGGATGCGGTCTCGGCGACGAGTCGGTTGACGGAATCGGGCACGGGCACGCCGGCGCCGAGCCTGCTGCGAAATCGAAGTACTTGATGCAACTTGAATAAGGCGATGAGGACGATCCCGGCGATCCAGACGACCGGAGGGATCGGGGGTAGACGACCGAGGGCATCGCGGATCGAAACCAGAGCAGCGGTCCATCGCTGGATCTGATTGAATAGTGCAGGCGGAGTGGGAACAGGAGTCTGGATCGAGGAGGGCTTCTCTGAGGGTGCTTGAATAGTGGCGATTTGATCATAGCCTGGTTCAGAGCCGCGACCGTGAGGGAGCGGTCCTCGTTCGGACGGGAAAACCGCAACCTCACCATCGTGGCTCGGAAGGGGCTTTTCAAACTCCCGATGAAACAGGATCGGGACGGTGCCAGGCTCAGGGTTCGAGAGAGAGCTCCTCTGTAAGGATGTCTGATCCGGTAGTCTGCCCAGATCCACGTCGAGCGAATGGGGATGGGGTGCATCGGCCCACGCTCGCGATACGGAGGGTCGCCGGCTGGGCGGAATGCTTGAATCAAGGGCGGACAGTTGTCCGACCAAACCTGGCGCCGGTAAGAGAAGGGATGGCGTTCGGGGCTTGGTGCGGACAACTGCCCTGGGTGGAGTGGGAGACGGTGATCGATGGGGACGCAGCTCGGGATGAATGGCCGGCGGCACCGACATCGGCTGATTGTGATTGAGCGTTGGAAGATGAATCCTGGGCTCGGTGGATCGAAAGTGCCGTTGGACTGTGAGCGTCTTTTTTACGTCGTGCCGCCCTGTTCCAACGGTTCTGTATTGTGTCGGGCTCGGTCGCGGGTCGGAAGTTCTTACCGATTGCGCGAGGGTAGGCAGATCGATGGGGGGCAGGAACAACCCCGCACCCAGCCAGACAAGCAGGCTGAGCCACAAGCTGTGCCGTGTGACCGGCCGGCAGCGACCCCATCGGCAGATGGCGCCGACCATGAGGGCCAATGGAATGAGCGTCCAGGCGTTTCGCCCAACTTGATCCATCATCGTTGAAATGGATTGCCACATTCCAACATCTCCGGTTTGCATCGAGCGCGCTGCTCGACACCCGACCTATCCGGTCTTGTCATCGAGGCGATCAATGAGTTGGCGTAACTCTTCGATTTCCTCCCGGGAAAACCGTTGCGTCTTGATCAGATGTAGAACCATGGGCCCGGCGGCGCCGTCATAGCACTGTTCGACCAGGTTTTTCAGGCGTGTCTTACGGATGCGATTTCGCGTGACGGCAGGCCGGTACACGTAGGCGATGCCGGATTTATCGCTTTCGACGACATCTTTTTGTTCGAGCCGGGTCAGGAATGTCAGGACGGTGGTATAGGCGACGTGCCGGCCCGCGGCGTGGAGGTGCCGCAACACCTGTCGTACCGTACACGGGCCATGATCCCAAAGGACGTTGAGGACTTCGAGTTCGGCGACGCCGATATCGCGGGATCGTGGGGCCATCAGTGTGGTTTCCGGTTTTAACAACTACGACTGTCGTAAGCCTACTACATGTGTCGGAGGAAGTCAAGCCGGGAAGGCAAAATATTTTTTATTTTCTGATATCGTCAGAACATCGGTCTCCGGGCGGTTCCTTGAGCCAGAACGGACGGGGAACATCCGGCTCACGGGTGATTATTGGCAAAACACCGCTTGAAATCACAGGCGGATGATGGAATGCTGAAACTGTGACGGATATGAGGGCTAACGAGAGGAGGTCCACACATCTCGCCGCTCTCGATCAGCACCTTAGTATCTTAGCAGTAAAATTGTGTTCAAAATGGCAAGAATACAACCAATTTAGACAACAAAAACCCCCTCCCCATCGGGATGGGTTTAATAAGGCGATCGTGCGGCGGGACGATCCTTGGTTTTGCAGGCTACACATTGGTAGCCCGAACACCGCGGGACATGTTCCTGTCAAAACAGGTGATTGATATACCCTCATCCACGGGTGATTGACCAAATCGTAACCCCAGCGTGCGGAATCGCCAAGTCTCCTATTTGGTTCCGGCTATGCCGGGTTAGGAATGCAGATTAAATAACTTCCCGGTTTCGGATCGCCCATGACCGGCTGGATACCACGCCAATCGCCCCGGGCGCAACATGTCAGCCCAGGGCAGAGCGAAGCGGCTTTCAAGCCGCGGAGCGCCGCCCTGGGGGCATGGCGATTACAAACACCCAGCCCTGAAAGGGCGATAAAACGGAATTGCCGGCTTCGGCCAGCAGCTTTCTGTTTGCCACCGACTTCAGTCGGTGGTGGACGCCATTTACAATTTTCCTCCGCCGGGCTTTCATGATTCGATCCCGGCTAGGTCGGGATCACATTACCCGCCTAAACTGTCATGCATCCTATCGCTATCTCCCGGTGACAATTATGGGCCGATGAACCCGCGCGATCAATTACAGACGGCAGTCCGAAATCGCGCCGAGTAGCCGTCTCAATCCTCTTCGCAACTGTACCGGTCGCACCTCGTCCCACCATATGAGGAAAAAGAATCTTTCATTTCAGACATAGGTAAAATCCTCAAATGAAATCCGGGACACCGATAAATCACAAAAGCCGTAATTCCCGTTTTTGTAGTTACTTATGTCAATTACTCGTTACGTCCACATTTCTGGCACACCGATTGCGGCGATATATCCTCGCCGGAAACCGTCAGGTGAAACACCAGACAGATGATATGGGACTGGGCCTCATGGCGTCGTGTGCGCCGCTGTTTGGGAGACGGGATTCGGCAGGCCACCGCCGGATGGCGGAGTTGTTTGGAGTGTCTCGACCCTATTCGAAGCCGGATGTGTATTGAAAATTACGCAACCGTTCACGGGTGAAACGCTGTTCTTGAGTCAACAACGACGATTCGTATGCGGAGACCACTGAAACACGCTGCTTTTCACCTGTTCGACCCTCGTTATTGATTCTGAATCGCCGCTTTTTGGCCCGTGAACGGTTACAAAATTACGAATCAGACAGCGACTGATCGATCCGCTTCCTCTGAAGATGGAGGATCGAGCGCAACGGTTCGACAAGTTCGGGACAGATAATCCTTGGGCAAGATGACCGGCCTGAGATGTCGGCAATGACTCTTTGAAAGAGGAAGAATCATGAATTGCGATGCCTTACCGACGTTTTTTTGCAAGAGGTCTGGAACACGCAACAGATCCACAATAGCCCTCGCGGTTTTGTTGATCATCGGGATGGGTGATCGTGCCATGGCACAGGTCGGCGGTCGGATCGCTGCTCCCGTCGTCGGTACCATCGAGGCCCTCAGCCTAGACAATCCCAATGACGTCTGGTCAGGAGGATTGATCGTCGTAGGGGGGCAGACTGTCATCATTCCACGCAATGTTGTCCTCCAGTTACCGGCCAATTTCCTCTCTCTTCAACAACTGTTTGCACAGGCCCCGGCCGAGTGTCTCGCCCATGGCGAAAGCGGACTGGCTTCCATAGACGCCTGCAGCGGCGGTGTCGGAGGTGTTGCCACAATCCTGGCCAACCAGACAGCCGCCGGTGACATCATCGCTGTCGATGTCTTCATCGAAAAGGGGCAGGAGACAATCTCCGGCAGGGTCACCGCCATCAATACGACTGACGGCTATTTTCGACTGAACGGAATCCCTACCGATCCCACGTCGGGGGTCATGGTACGAATCAACGATCCGGAATCTCGACACACCATCCAACAGGGCCTAGGCTGTAACGGCGGACCCAACTGCAGTCCCGATCCCCGGTTTACCAACGATCCCGACAACTACACATTCACTTTTTCAACTGGATACCCCGCCTGTATCCCCAGCACCGTCGTCAGTGGCAACCGAACACAAGGCAGCGACGCCGACGGCATCGGCGATCTACTCTGCCCGGACACCAACCGAGGCGTAAATCCAGTCGCCGATTCGACAAAATTCGCTCCCATTCAATTGGGCGACTCCCTTTCCGCGGATGGCAGCTTTGAAGTCATCAACGGTGTCAAGTTCCTCTCCGCACATACCATCTTCATCGGAACGGGTCTCACCACCGCCAACGATCCCAGTCAACCCGACTACATGATCTTCGACGAGGTGGAATGGGACGTTCCTGGCTTCCAGAACGAGCGCGTCCGAGCCTTGTTCATCGGATTTACCACCCTACCCAACTCACAGTTGGATATTTTCTCTCTGCACGTCGACCCGATGACCAACGAAAACCACGAGGTGCCACTGGCCTCAACTCGGGGCAACCCCAACACCACCCATCAAGGCCTCGGCCCGCAGACCGGCGGCATCTTCAAGATCCGTTACGACGTTGATTTTATAGAAGGTGTCACTAATGGTCGTGACCCCTGTCAAAACCTGCTCAACGCCGGCTTCACTGGGGCGTGTTCCGCCTTTCAGACACTGGCAGAGGAATTCAGCATCCTCAGCCCCATTACCAGAGAGATGATTGCCCACACGGAGCATTCAGGTCTGCTGAATCCAGGTGTCGTCACACTTGATATCAACGGAAACCAAGCACCCAACGGCGGATACCTCACACCCGTCGGACTCGGCTTCCCCGAATTCGTCGAGATCAACCTCGATCTGGTCAACTCGCCGTACATCGCCTCCGGCATCCCGTGGAATCTCGACCGCCGAATCTCACCCGCGGGATGTGTGGATACCGATGGCGACGGTGTGGTGGACTGCGAGCCCGTTCCGCAGTGCCAGGATCCGTTTCCCAATTCCGGTCTCGATCCTCGGACCCAGGCCCTCGTACCGGTCGCGGCCCAGGACCGGATCATTTCCTTCTATGATGCGGCGACCTCCACCCCGGCGGGTTCGATGCTGGCATTTCCACCACCCGATCCACCGGAGATTCGACCGGATTTCGGCGGCAATGGACTCTTCGCCAATCCCGACATCTCCGAGGCCAATCATGGAGACAATAGCAGTGGATGCTATGTCAACATATGGGCCTCCTCGGCGTTCACTACGAGCATGACCGCGACCCTTTCCGGAGGAACGCCGGTTCCGATGATCAGCGGTGGGCTTGGGAACTTCTATGTTCACATCGATCTGCCGCCGGGAACCCCGGCCCCCGCTTCAGTCACGGTAACCGACACGATCAACAATCGTTCATCCCAGCGAGCCATCGTGGACAAGGTGTCGATCACCGAGGCAGTGTATGACGTGGCCACACAGTCACTCACTATCAGCGCGACATCGTCCTCATCCGTTGGCACATCAACGCTCGCGCTCGGAGGAATGTTTCTGGGTGCGGACGGTCAGATGATCATCAGCAATGTGCCGGTACCTCCATCAGAGATCACCATCACCTCAGGTCTCGGTGGTTCGGAAACCAGGCAGGTCGTGGCGATTCCCAATGCGGCGGATCTCAATGGGGACGGCGCAGTGAATGGGATGGATATTCAGGCATTCGTCAATGCCCTGATGGGCAATTGAAATCAGGGCAGTTATATCAGGACCGTTTTATAAGAGCCGCGACCGTAAGGGAGCGGTGAATGTCAACGATCAAGAAAGCGACGAAAGGGAGCAATCAGCGTAAACCTCAACTGCATGCTGCCGCTCCCCCGAATCTCGACAGTATGGAGGTATTGCCTGCCGTGGGCGATCGGCCGAGGCCGGTCGCCCCGCGGTGGGTGGGTTCGGCCGCCTCGTTGATATATCGCATGGAATGGCCTGTGAGATTATTACACTTCTTCCCTTCAAACCTGATGGTTTGAATGGTTCCGGCAGCGCGTGATCGCTACACCACGATTCGTCCTTCGCGATCGATGGTGTAGTGGTTCTCGCGCCATTCAATTCTTCCGCTGACAATCAACCACCACCAGGAACGGGCCAGAATCCCCACGACCACACCCACAGACAGCGGATACAGCACAAGGTACCTGCGCGGGCACCCCCCCATCCGCCAAAACCGGGCACTGACAATCAGCATCAGGATCAGGTGCAATCCACTCATCCCCGCAAACACAAGGTGTGACACCCCGAACCACGAATCGTGTGCAGGATTGAACACCCTCCATCCGACCAACGCGACGAGGACAAGATAGGGAAGCAACGATCCCATCAGCAGCCAGAGAATACTGAGCGCGATCTTCGTGCCGCTCCGAAGAGATCCGACATAGATACGGGCCCAGCCGTCGAGTATCCCCCGAAAGCTGTCATACATGCCGACGGACACGATCTCCAGCCCCGAAGCAACGTGACGTCGAACGCCGCACCGTTTCGCACGCTCGGCCAAAGGAATATCTTCAATCAGCGCGGCACGCACCGACTTATGACCGCCGATCCGTTCATATGCCGCGCGACGGATCAACAGAAACTGACCGTTGGCAAAAGCGGCGCCCCGCACCGGGTCGTTCACTCGCACCCCCCCAAACCAGAGGGCGATAATCCCGGCACACAACGGGATCAACATGTGTTCCCAGAATCCCCCGTCGGCCTGCCTCGGCCACAGCGAGAGCATCTCGACATCACGCCGCCGGGCCTCCTCGACCACGGTCGTAACGGCGAATCGATCAAGATGGCAGTCAACATCGGTAAACAGAAGCCAATCGCTGTCAATCGAGCGGGTGGCCTGCCAGAGCGCATGCGACTTGCCCATCCAGCCGGGCGGAAGAGTAGTCACACGCTCAACGCGAACACGGGAGTCCGATCGTGCGATCGACTCGGCGATCGAAGCCGTCTCGTCGCCGCTGCGATCGTCGACGAGCACAACAGAAAGAGCCGGGTAATCCTGATCAAGAACGCGAGTCAGACAGGCCGACAGATCCGCCGCTTCGTTCCTCGCCGAAATCACAACACAAACAGACTCAGCATCCTGTGTGTCGGATGATCCGTCGGACCTGCAATAGGGCCGCGCAGCCGGAAACATCCCCGCACGTCGCGCCTGATATTGCAGGATCAGAAGCACAGCCCAGACGTTGCAAATCCCGAACCAGGCCGCGACGAATATGAAAACGCCCGAAGACATGAACCCTTTCAGAATCCTTCCGGAATCCGCAGCCCGTTTTCAAGCAGGTGAGGATCATCCTGAAGAAAGTCGTCCCATCGAATCCGCTGAGTGCCGCGTTTCCGAGGCTGACCCGCACTCAGAATCCCCGTCCCCACAAATAAATATCCCTCCGGCCGACCGGCCATATGAACGAGCCCATCCGCCCCAAACATACTCGCGATGCCATCCCCAAGCGCCAGCCGATCCAAAGCCCCATAGTCCTGAATCCGGTAGGCATGGTCTTCAACAATTTCTGTCTTCGCCTCTTTCGCCGGTTCGGAAAACATCACCCGACAAACCTCGTGATAACCGGCCGCGAGATAGACCGTCGGGCGAATCGGGCTGACCGGCGGCTCAAACGTCTCCACAACAACCAGGTCGTGTTTCCCGAACAAGGCCTTCTCCACGGCCAATCGCTTCCCCCTCATCGGCCCGCCAAAGGCCCGCTGTGCGGAAGCCTCCAGCGATTTCGACACAAAGACTTCGTGCCCGCAACCGCAGTTGAGAGACGACTCCACAATGGCGGGAAGTCCCTTCCCGTCGAGCGTAATACGCAACGTCGCACCGTCGATGTGACCGGCAACCGGATCATCAACCTCCATCGCCGGTCGCTCAGAATGCCACCAGACATAATTCAACTGTGTATACCGCTTGCCATGAATGGATGCCTCCGATTCATAGCCATAGAGAACGGGCTTGGAAACATCCACGCCGACCTCAATCTTGCCACGCGATCCGGAAAGCCGAACGGCGCCAATTCGATCAAATTTCTCCGAATAGGACCGCTTCACGGGCCATTCCATCACAATCTTGGGCGCAAATCTGGATAAGGGCGTATCCCCCGCCCCCTTCCCCGGCCGCCAGACGACGACCCTGCCAAACGCCTTGCGCGTTTTGTCTTGGATCTTCTCCGGCAGCTTCGCCTCCTGATCGCCAATCGCAATCAGCGCGGGAAGTGTGGCGAAGTTGAACAGGAGTTGACGACCCAGTCGAGCGCGATCATCCGGCAGTGGCTCGACACCCCATCGAATGGACACCAGTTTCCACCGGAGTTCCGACGCCGACAACTTGGCAATCTCCGCAAGATCCCGTTCCAATGCCGATGCAGACGCCTTAGAGAATCGGGCCTTGATTGCCTTCGAACTGGGATCGCTCCCCCCGCGCAGCGCCAATTCCTTCAGCGCCACACTCGGCAGGCGATCCAATTCATTGTCGGTCGATGCCGCTCCCAGCCCATAAGCCCCACGGAGAACCTCAGCCGCCTGCCGACGGAGTGACTCATCGTTCGCCTGATCAATCGCCGCGTCGAGATCGTTCAGGATCATGGAGTTGAATCGCAGGAAGGGCGACGCGCTCGTATGCCGAGCGGCGGCATCGGTGACCCCGTGAATCTCGGAATAATACGCAACCGCCCGATCAAACCCCGCTGGAGCGCATCCCACCACGACCCCAACAAGCCAAAACATGAAAAACGATCGAACAATCATGGTCTTGCGTGACATGAATCCGTCTCCTCAATCCCAACAAAGCATCACCGATGATGACACAAGAATACCGTTCCGTGATGTATCTGTATGTAACGCATCAATAGAGTGATAGAACCGCCTCATTGCGACCTTCGATAATCGGTTCGGGAGACTCGACACCCGTCGACTGAAAACCCGGCGGTGCCTCGGACGGGGCCCCGACAAGTCGAACGCGATCCCGCTCAAGAACATTCGCCAGAAACATCGTTCGATCCAGACGCGAGAAAACCAGCCTGCCCTCTCCGCCGGTCTCGCCATATCGAATCGATCCCTCGGCCGATGGTTCCCCTTCCGGAACCACGCCAAACACAACACGATCGCCATGCGGAAAATACCTCAGCGCCCGTCCGGGGGCGACATCCAGCTCAAGGCAACAACCAAACAGGGTATTCCCATATCCCGACAGGTGCACCGCCCAAGGAAATCGTTCGACCTGAAGACAGCGCATCTCCTCCGAACCGATCGCCATCCCCCCATAGTGAATCCCGCGAATACGCTCCCGCTGTTCATCGCTCATGGAATCAGCGAGCGACTGAATCACGATCGGCGTCGAAAAAAGCGTGTCGATGGGGTGCCCGCCAATGACGGCCATAGACTGATCGAGAATATGTTCAAGATAACGCTGATTCCCAAACGATCCGGCGGGCAACTTTCTAGCCCAGCGGACGTCGAAATCCACGCAGAATGGCGTCATCGAACCGGTCTCCCGGGCGATCGCCTCGGCGGCCCGGGCGATGATGTGGGGACCGGAGGGCCCGACGTAGAGCCACACGCCACCCGATGGAAAGCCGACGTGCCGAGCGGCGGCGATAAACGGTGCAACAAAGGCCTCGTGATACTCAGCCACGGTATAAACCGTCCACACGCCCCGCCCCAGCGTACCCCCCGTCTGTGCGACGATCAGCTCCGACTTACGGTCGCACACCGATCGAGGAATGAAATCAGTAATCGGTCGCGTCAGCAAAACGTCGGGCCGCATCAACCCAAGCCGTGGCAGATCCCGAACGGTACGAATTTCCACCCGCGGATCAAGTCCAAGTGCCTTCCCACGATCGAGCCAATAGGGCGTGCCCCACTCGGGATCGAAATGAATCGCCACGATTTCCCGAAGGCGTGCATCGAGTGTCTTGTGATCCGAAGCGGATGATTCGCTCATGACACCGTGACTCCCTCCAGCTTCAACTCTTTCAGATATTCCAGAATGGCCTCTACCAGCGCCGTTTCAGATCCGCGAAAGAAATGCTCGCCGGCAGATAGCAGTCTCCGTGTCTTCGGCTCGCGCAACCCATCAAACCAGGTTACGACTTCGTCCACGCCACAGGCAAAGTCGTTGTCCGTGTGCAGCACGAGCAACGGCGCATCGCAACGATCCAAGCCGTCAAACGCATGTTTCCCGGGATTCGGCGAAAGCAGGATCACGGCACAAGCCGCCTGGTCGCCGACATTCTCCGAGATCGCCCAGCATCCGAAGCTATAGCCCACCAGCACCAGCGGGCGATCGCACCACCCGTGCAGGGCAACAATCGCGGCCTCCGTGTCATGAATCCAACCCGACTCCTCCTCGATACGGCCCTCCTTCCAGAACGCGGAAATGGCGGCGGACCAATCGGTGAGACCGTCCTCGCCGCCCTCGCCGATCCCACCATAATTGAAGGCAAGCGTCACCGCCCCGGCCGCGGCCAGGTTTCGCGAGAGCGCCTTGACAACATTGTTTTTCAGATCGCCGCCAAGAAATGGATGCGGACCGGCAATCAACACACCCCAACTCGGCGCAACGTCAAACGCATAAGTAAGCACCCCCTCAAGCGATCCCCCGTCGCGTCGAATGGCAACCCGTTCCTCACAAACCTCAAGCACGTCGCTCATATCTCGAAATCAATCTCACAGGATTCTGTGCCACCGCTTTCCATACGACTTTACCACCGGTTTCCAACCGGTGCATATTTCAATTCTCGTGAGTGTGCCACTGCTTCAAGCAGTGCCGAATGGGTGCCATGCTTACACGATCCGGCAGCATCGGGTCGGGTAAGCATGTAAATCACCAATTCCCACTGACCGGAACACCATTGTAATTTTGTTATTTTTATTTCGACGTTTCAACGTTTCGATTCTGTGCCACTGCTTCAAGCAGTGCCGAATGGGTGCCACCGGCAAGCTCTGCTTGCCGGTGCCGCTCCAACGAGAATCCCCTCTCGTTCCTTTTCTGGAAACCGGTTACCGGCCACTCGTAACTCAACGAACAGGATACTCCTTCAGAAACTCCCCCACGATCGGAACCATTTTCAAGGCACGCTCGACGTTACCGAGTATCTCAACATGCCCACGAAAGAAAACCTCCTGCACACTGCTTCGGGCGGAAACGATCGACTCGAAATCGTCATACAACATCTGATACTCAAATTCCGCCGCAGGCCCGCCGCTTCGACTATGGACCGAAGCGAGCCTCCCCTGTTCAAATCGACACACCCAATCGCAAGATTCCAGATCGGTAATAACAAATCGGATGATCGCCGTCAGCGCCTCCACCCGAGAAACCACGGAACGCGGAACCGCGAATGGCAAAAACGTCTCAAAATACCAACGCGGGTCAATGCGACCGGCCGGTTGTTCCGGCCGACGGGTCTCGACTCTTCCTCGGCCCCAATGACTCGATTGGGCAAATCGCAAACATGAAAAAAAGTGGTCTCGATCAACAAGTCGCCCGTCTTCAGGAATCCCCTCGGTGCATCGGGATACAAAACTCAGCCCATGACGAAAATAATCATGAACCACGTCCCCAAGTGAATAGAACAATGCTTCGTAGTGATTGGGATTCTCCAACGGCCACGGTTCATCACAAAACCGACCACCGCCGATATCGAAATAGGCCTCCAACCACGCCTTGATCTCCGCATGGCTCGGCGATTGAGGGTTGGTAATATGATGAACCGGGCCGGACGAGGGATCGAGGGCGATGCGAACGATATGCTCGGCGGCCCAGTCGACGGGCACGACGTTGGACGTGGCGTCACGATTCCCATGGAGCCGAAGCGGGATGTGGTGTCGGTCCAGATCGGGATCATCGGCCACCGCCCGGCCGAGCAGTTCGGTCGCACGAGCGATCAGGTAAAGCCCCTTCATCGTCGTGGCCCGACCGTTGCTCCGATCGCCGAAAAGAATCGAAGGGCGACAGATGATGACGCTATGAGTCGCGTCGCGCCAAGCACGCACCAGTTGCTCCGCCCGCCACTTGGAGTGTTCATAGTCATTCCGAAATGCCGGCGGGTCCGGAGTCACGGTCTCCGGGATAACTCCCACCCGATCGCCGCAGACATAGGCCGTGCTGATTTGAACAAATCGAGTAATGCCCGCGGCGCGAGCCAACGCAAGCAGTGATCGCGTGCCGTCAACATTCGTGTGCGAGGGTTCTCCGGAGGAATCCGAGTCGAACAGGGTGCTCCCGGCGGAATGGATGACCGTTGTCACGCCGGAGAGGCCATTCGCCGAGAGACCGTCCGGCAGTGCCCCTTCGACGGGGATAATGCGTTTCGAGTCAATATGTGTCGAGAGGCAAATGCCGAGTCCGTCAAGAAGAACCGCCAGACGTTGTATGCTGTCGGCCAACGGCGGTCGAAGAAGAACACGGCATCGAAGATTCGGGCGCCGCATGAGTTCCGCAAGCAGATAATGCCCCAGAAACCCCGTCGCCCCGGTCAATAATAGTGACATGGCTGCTCTGCAAACGCATGCGCGATTGTGTGACATAGGAGCGCCGCGGGTTTATAGCCCGCGCGGCCATGCGACACCCTGCCCGCCCCATGATCGCGAACGATGATAGCGATGCACATTGGATTACGTCGCACCGAGCAGGTTCCCCCCACCATACATACGATCCAAAGCCTTCCAGAAGTTCCGGATCCAGATGGCCGACGCCTCTTGCGTCCCCATCTCAAGCTCGTCGTTGAGAAATTTCACCCAGCCCGCCTGCTTCCAGGCAACGAATTGTTGGATGGCCTTGTGGCCCGCGACACCCGGTTGTGGCTTGGCCTGTGTCTCCGGGACAAAAAGGCTCTTCAGCGCCGCGTTGACATTCGGACCGGCGAAAATCGGATGGGCATAGGTGTTGACCTCTCGGGACAGATCAAACAGGCACACCAGACTGACGATCACCCCCTCGCTGATTTCTCGAACGGTCGTCGGAAAGATCAGGCGAACCTTCTCATTTTCGAGCAGTTTGAACAGACCGGGCCGCTCCGCGATCGGAAAGCCCCCGCGGTCCAGACAGGCCGCCTCAGTCTTGAAACATTCGCTCCCGCAAACACGCGTAATAATATCGTCACGATCCACTTAGATCCCTCGTCCCCTTACCATGAGGGTGCCGGGTGCCATGCTTACACGACCCGGCAGTATCGGGTCGGGTAAGCATGCTGATTCCAGCCTGGTTCAGAGCCCCCGGGTGCCACCGGCAAGCTCTGCTAGCCGGTGCCGATCCCCACCATCACACAACCCGCAATCACCCACCTCTGTTTCTCGGCCTTTTCTTCTCATTTTGACATTTTGAAGTTTTGACTTTTCGACGTTTCCCCCCCCATCAGTTCGTCGAGAGTTCCTGCTGATACAACTCACCGGTGCGTTTGAG
>CAYXGR010000006.1:0-26320 GCA_964464525.1 uncultured Planctomycetaceae bacterium | reverse complement strand
GGTTCCGGGTGCCATGCTTACACGCCCCGGGCCTTTTCGGGGCGGGTAAGCATGCAGAATCTCAAACCACCGTTCCAATTGAACGTTTCGTGACTTTTTGATGTTTTGTAATTTTGACGTTTTGAATTTTCGGCGTTTTGACGTTTCGATGTTTCGACGTTTCCGCATGATCGAAAACCGCAACATAATCTGCATCGCCAGCAACTGGTTCTACGATCCGACCAGCAAGCATCACATCATGAAGCGTCTCGCCGAGCGAAACCACGTCGTCTGGGTGAACTACCACGCCTCTCGAAGACCCCGCGTTTCAACCGCGGATTTCCGCGCCGCCGCCGGCAAGCTTCGCCAGATCATCGAAGGCCCTCGCCGCGTCAGTGAGAACATCACCGTCGTCACACCGCTCGTTCTGCCGCTACCCGGCAGCGCCGCCGCCGCCAATCTGAATCGCCGCCTGCTGGTTCGTCAGATCCGCAGCGTCCTTCGCCAACTCCCCGAAAGGCCCGTCCAGCTTTGGTCCTTCGCGCCCGACGTCGACGCCCTGTGCGGCCGGTTCAACGAGGAACGCATGATCTACTACTGTGTAGATGCCTTTGACGAATTCTCCGGCTACGATCCCGAGGCGATCCGCGCGGCCGAGGCCCGACTCGCCGCCCGCGCCGATCTCGTCGTCACCACATCGCAGGCCCTGTTAGAGGCCAAACGGTCTTTGAACGAGAATACCGTCCTCATTCCCCACGGCGTGGATTACGTCCATTTCGCCCGGGCCACCGCGTCGGACACACGCATTCCCGACGACATAGCCACTCTGCCCCGCCCAATTTTCGGTTTCTGGGGTCTGATCCAGGACTGGATCGATCTCGATTGGATTGCGAAAATCTCCGCCTCCCGGCCCGACGGATCCGTCGTCCTGATAGGCGAGACAGCGACAGACGTGTCGGCCCTGACCGGTTTGCCCAACGTCCACCTTCTCGGTCGCCGCCCTTATGCCACACTGCCGGCCTACGCCAAGGGTTTCGACGTGGGACTGATTCCATTTCGCGTCAACGCCCTCACCCGTGCCGTCAACCCCATCAAACTGCGCGAATACCTGGCCGCCGGACTCCCGGTCATCTCCACCCCGCTACCGGAGGTCCGCCGCTATCAAGAATTCGTGCGCATCGTCGAGGAAGGTGATTCACCCGAGGCCGCGTGTCAACAGGCACTCGAAGACGGTACGCCAATAGCGACCGCCGCCCGGCAGGAGGCCATGAAAACCGAATCCTGGGCGGCCAGGGTAGAGGTGCTGTCTGAAGTAATCTCCGAATGCCCATCCAACAAATAGAGATCATGATGATGTGTCAACTTCTCCCTTATTCTTCTTTTTCTACTTCTTTTCTTTTTTAATTTCGGCGTTTTGACGTTTTGACTTTTCGACGTCTCGTTGTTTCACTCCCCATGCGAGGCCGCCGCCGATTGCTCCATCGCGTCGTTTACCCGCTTCATCATTTCCAGGTAGTCGGCCTGGGCGCCAATCATCTTCTTCAGCAGATCGTTGCCCGCAAATTTCGCCTCGGACTCGATCAACGCCTTTTTGTCCTTCGGCTCGATCGGCTGGTTGTTCTGCTCAAGTCCTCGCAATTTCTCCGTCATGTCCTGAAACTGCTTGAGAACACCCTGGGCCTCCTCGTTTTCGGCCACCGCCCTGGCCGCCGACATAAACGTCTTCATCCGAGGGTGCTCCGCGATCTTCTTGCCTAGAAGCCGTGCGTCTGCGATGATGTCTTCCATCGTGTCAAGTCCTCCAACAATATAGTTCCGTTACCCGTGCCCTATCGTCACCGTTCCCGGACGATACGGCAAGCATTTGGAATCCCCATGCCCAAACGATTCTCCGAACGCATCATCGAGTTTCTTCGCAAGCCCGGCTACGAACCCATGAAGGCCCGCAAGCTCGCTCGGGCCATCGGCATCGCCGAAGCCCAATACGGTGACTTCCACGACGCCGTCGACGCCCTCCGCCGCGTCGGTCGCGTCGTCCTCGGCACCAACAACGCCGTCATGCTCCCCCCCACACCCGGCAAGCTCGTCGGTACCTACCGGGCCAACCCCAGGGGCTTCGGCTTCGTCATTCCCGACGAGTCCGCCTCCCACGGCGACCTCTACATCGCCCAGAATCACGCCCTCGATGCCGTGACCGGCGACAAGGTGCTCTGCAAAGTCATCAAACGCGGAAAACGCGGCGGCAAAATGCTCCTCGGCGGGCGGATTATCGAGGTCATCGAACGCGGCGACAGCAGATTTGTAGGCCAGCTCCGCTCCGAAAACGGAATCTGGTACGTTGAACCCGACGGCAACACGCTTCATGTTCCCATCCTCATCGGCGATCCTCACGCCAAACGAACCCACGCAGGCGACCAGGTCGTCGTCGAGATCACCCGCTATCCCCGCGAGGGTAAGCCCGCCCAAGGTGTCATCGTCGAGCGTCTCGGCAAACGCGGCCGACCCGGCGTCGATCTCCTCGGCATCGTCCGCCAATACCACCTGCCCGACAAGTTTCCGAAGGAAGTCACCCAGGAAACGCGACGTGTCATCCGCGCCTTCAAACCCGAAGTGGCCGCAGTCGAACGCGAAGACCTATCCGATCTGACCATCATCACCATCGACCCCGACGATGCCCGCGACTACGACGACGCGATCTCACTGACACCCCTCTCGCCCGGCGCATCGTCGACCACCTCGGCGCGAAAGCGAAAAAAGAAGGCCCGCCGCCCGGTGCCCGGCGGTGCCGCCGTCTGGGAACTCGGCGTCCACATTGCCGACGTCAGCGCATTCGTCACCCGAGGCTCGGCGATCGATCAAGAGGCCGACGCCCGTGGCACAAGCGTCTATCTCCCCGGTCAGGTCATCCCCATGCTCCCAGAGGCCCTGTCCAACGGTCTGTGCAGTCTTCAGGAGGCCGAGCCGCGTCTGTGCAAGAGCGCGTTCATCCGTTTCGACGCGAAGGGCCACGTCGTCTCCGCCCGTTTCGCCAACACCCTCATCCGTTCGAGCAAGCGCCTGACCTATCAGCAGGCCACCGCCATTCTCGACGGCAAAAAGGGCCGGCATGGCAAGGCAATCGTCGAACTCGTCCGCAACATGGAGACCCTCGCCCACCTCATTCGAAAGCGCCGCCTCGCCGACGGCATGATCGTCCTCGATTTGCCCGCCGTGGATCTCGTCCTCGACGACGACGGTCGCGTCATCGACGCCTGTCCGGAGGACACCAGCTTCAGCCACACGATCATCGAGATGTTCATGGTCGAGGCCAACGAGGCCGCAGCCCGCCTGCTGAGCAAGATCGGCGTCCCCTTTCTTCGACGGATCCATCCCGATCCGGACGACGAATCACTCGCGGCCATGGCCCGCTTTGTTGCCGTCGGCGGAATCCGGCTCCAGGGGGAGATCGGCCCGCGTGACCTCCAGAAACTACTCGATCGGCTGCGTGGCAAGCCCGGGGGCTACGCCGTCAACCTCTCGGTGCTCAGGTCGATGCAGATGGCGGAGTATTCACCGAAATCCGTCGGTCATTTCGCACTCGCCAGCAAGAACTACACCCACTTCACCAGCCCCATCCGCCGCTATACCGACCTGATGGTTCACCGCCTGATCGAGGCCCACCTGACCGGGCGACTTGGCAAAGGCGGAAAGAAGAACCGTGCTGCTAAAGACGGCAGCATCAGCGAGAAAGAACTCTTCGAATACGGCAAGCGTTTATCCTACCTCTCACGCCGCGCCGAGAGCGCAGAACGCGAACTGCGAACCCTCAAGGTGCTCACCCTGCTCCAATCGGACATCGGTGAACAATTCGATGGAATCGTCACCGGCGTGACCAACTTCGGTCTCTTCGTGCAGCATCCCAGATACCTGATCGACGGTCTCCTGCGAATGGAAGACCTCGGCGACGACTGGTGGGAGGCGGACGTGCGCGCGGGCCGCGTCGTCGGTGAACGATCCCGGAAATCCTTCTCGCTCGGCTCGACGATTCAAGTCACGATCGCCGGCGTCGATCTCTCATCGCGGCAACTCAAGCTCGGCCTCGTCGAACTGATCGATACAGACGGCCGTCCGAGGAAGCGCCGAAGTGGTGGAAAGACCGTGAGCAAATCCCGTCCCGGCGGCCCGCGCAGGCGCGGCGAGTCTAAAAAGCGGGGCCCGAAGAAGGTTCAACGCAAAACCGGGAAAACAAAGCGAAAGGGAAAGAAGACACACCGTAAATAGTGCGATTCAATCCGAGCCCCGAGCGCAAGCGAGTGGGGCCTCGCCCAAGGCGCAAGCGAGTGGAGCCTCACCCAAGGCGTAGGATGGGTCATCTGACCCATACTCATCAGAGCCGCGACCGTAAGGGAGCGGTGGGTGTGGACTCTCGGCAATCGTTCAGTCGTCATTCCATCGGTAGCGTTTCATGGTCCCGATGTTCTGGAATCGTTCTGGATGGGTCGGCGATAACCGCTCCCTTACGGTCACGGCTCGGATTGAAGCGGCCCTTCACCAATTATCTCGTGAGAAAACGTGCCATGCACCCACTTTTTGCTGGTTTACGATTCCCAGCGGCCAAGTAAAGTATTCATTCCTGAATCCGTGCCACGGGCGTATGCTGGGATGCATCCAGAATCGTGGCAACCCCGGAGCCGAACGTGTTCAAACTGTTGATGTACCACTGGTTTTGTTTTCTATTTGTCGTTCTCTTCGCATGCATCGGCAATGCGATTGCTCAGACATCGACACAACCAGCCGGACCTCAGCGTTCGAATCGCCTTCAAGAGATTGACGCACTCGCCCGAAAAGTCGATCCCGCCGCGGATGACTGGAAAACGGAAATACTTACCCAACGCGCAAACCGACAACTCACCGCCCTGGCGAAGTCGCTGATGGCCGATCGCGCGACAATGACCGATCTCAAGTCATTCTTCGCACCGGAGTGTGTATTCCCCGTTCCACGCCCCGAGGCCGGCCGGATCGCGCACATCGGCGGCATCGAGGTCCACCGACGGGATCGCGAAGAACTGATCGGTGCACGACCGTCGGAGGCCCGATCCGCCCTCGCTGCCCTTCTCGCGATCCATCGCCATTCAAAGAGCATTCGCATCCAATTCAAAATCATCCGCATACAGTCGATCAGTAAAACGAAATATCAAACGAATGTCTTGTTCCAATCCAATTCAACCGGATCCGCCGCTCCGAGGGTCCAACAAAACGCGAACTGGACGATCACGTGGGTGACCAAAACTGATACGGACAAGCCGCTGATCCGTGCGATCACGATGGAACATCTCGACGAAATCACGTGCAATCGTCCCCTGTTCACGGATTGCACCCGGTCCGTTATCACGGACGACGCAGTCTTCTCGCCGCAGCTCGCCCTCGGCTGCGAATACTGGTACGGTCGGATCGACGCGGTTGGGGAAATCAATTTTATGGGCCACAACGGGATCGCCGTCGGCGACATCAACGGCGACGGTTTGGACGATCTCTACGTAGCGCAGGGGACCGGTCTGCCGAACCGGCTCTTCGTCCAGAACCCGGACGGCACCGCTCACGAGACCGCACGGGAAGCGGGCGTGGCATGGCTGGACGACACCAAGGGCGTCCTGTTCGTCGATATCGACAACGACGGCGATCAGGATCTGCTCTGTGCGATCGGGCCGGTCATCGTGAATTGTGTGAACGACGGATCCGGTCGATTTGCACCGAGACCCGTCTATCGGGCGCCGACGCCCGCCTCGATCTATTCGCTGGCGGCGGCGGATTACGACCTGGACGGCGATCTGGATCTCTATGCATGCCGCTATGTGAAGGTCCGCTACGGGACGAGCGTGCCGGTTCCCTTTCACGACGCCAACAACGGACCGGCCAACTTTCTGCTGCGTAATGATGGCGCGAACGGGTTCGCGGATGTGACCGCGGCAGTCGGTCTGGATGAAAACAACACCCGGTTCAGCCTCGCGGCCACCTGGATAGACGTCGACGCCGATGGCGATCCGGACCTGGCCGTCGCCAACGACTTCGGTCGGAACAATCTCTATCGCAACGAAGGCGGCCGGTTTCGGGACGCAGCCGCCGAAGTTGGTGTCGAGGATCAGGCGGCGGGCATGGGCCTGAGCTGGTCGGATTTCGATCTCGACGGCGATTTCGATTTATACGTCAGCAACATGTTCTCGTCGGCGGGTCGGCGAGTGGCCTACCAAACGCGATTCATGGCGTCCGCGCCAGCGGGTGCGCGCGGCGGCACCCGGCGGCACAGCCTCGGCAACTCGCTGTTCGTCAATGATGGAAAGGGCCGATTCCGAGACCGATCGGACGTTGCAGGCGTGCGGATGGGGCGGTGGGCCTGGGGCGCCAAATTCGTCGATTTCAACAACGACGGCTACGACGACTTGATCGTGCCGAACGGGTTTCTGACCAGCAAACACAAGGACGATTTGTGAAGTTTCTTCTGGCGGCGCGTGGCGTCGCAATCACCCACGACGCAACCGGCGCGGCCCTCCGAAAAGCCCGCGCGCGAATACGAAAACGGCTGGGCGGCGCTGACGAAACTGATGCACGAAGGCTATTCCTGGAGCGGCCATGAGCGCAATTGCGCCTATCTCAACCTGGGCGACGGCCGTTTCGTCGACGTCTCCGCCGCCGCCGGGCTGGATTTTCTCGACGACGGCCGGTCGCTGGTTGTGACGGATTGGGACGGCGATGGTGATCTCGATGTCTGGTTGAAAAATCGCACCGGGCCGCAGGTGCGGTTCCTGCGCAACGGCAGCCCATCCGAACATCACTTCATCGCCTTGAAACTCACGGGCAAAACGTGCAATCGCGACGCCATCGGCGCCGTAGTCGCGGTCGAATCGGGCGGTCGCCGACTGGTCCGCACGCTGCTCGCGGGCGACGGCTATCTCGCCCAATCGAGCAAATGGCTGCATTTCGGTCTGGGGTCGCACAGCACGGTGGATCGGATCACCATCACATGGCCGGACCGTTCGGTTCAGACACTCACTAATCCGGCAGCGGATCGACGATATCGCATCGAACAGGACGGCGGCCGATCTGAAACCACGACACAAAAAAATGTGTTCCTGACATCCGTATCAGATCGATCGGTCAGGCTGGATCCCCGCCCCGCCGACAAGCCTCGCAATGTCGGCCCGGCACGCGTGGTTCTGAAGGTGCCGCTTCCCTTGCCGCCGACGCTGGTTGCCACCCTGTTCGGCGAGGCGGCGGGATCGGGCCGTGCCCGGCTGGTGAATCTCTGGGCCGAATGGTGCGCGCCCTGCAAGGGAGAGCTGATTCAATTCGCCCAACACTACAAACGTCTGGAAGGCGCCGGCCTCGACATTCTGGCGCTGAACGTGGACAAAGAAGCCGATCGCGCGAAGGCGCGTGCCTGGTTCAATTCGAAAGTGATTCCGCGTCAGGGCGACCCGGCGTTGGAACAGCGCCCGGCCTCGCCGAATGAACTGAACGCCATCGACGCGATTCTCCGTCATGTCCGCGACAATCAGGCCGATTGGCCCTTGCCTACCAGCCTGTTACTGAACCCGCACGGGACGGTGCAGATCATCTACCTCGGACCGGTCAGAGTTGATCAACTGATGCGTGATGCGAAGGAATATGGACTGGCGTCCCCACCGTTACACCTGCGTGGCTCCCTTCCCGGTCGATGGTATTTTCGCACCCCCCGGAACCTCCCTGCACTGGCACGGGATCTCCGCGAACGTGGTCTGGGTAACGAGGCGAGGTTTTACGCGATCCTCGATCGAGCGGTCAGGCCCCAAGGTCATCAGAAACCATAGTCTACTTCTCCCAAAAGATATTGAATCCAGAGCCGACAATCAGAGCCGCGACCGTAAGGAAGCGGTCATCGCCCACCCTCCCAAAAGATTCCAATACATCAGAATGATGACACGATCACGGTGAGTCCACACCCACCGCTCCCTTACGGTCGTGGCTCTGATCAATCACAGGGAATTGCGGGTCAGCACCTGCCTCAATCAACTCCATCTCGCAAACCTCGTAATACTAAGAAGTTACTTCGATTGAAAAAGCATACCCACCCGTACCTAACAGGGTCAGTGACGATTTCGGTCACGTCGACAACGCAAAAAGGTTGGCGCGGGTATGGATGATGCGATATACTCGGACTTTCAGAGCCGGTTTCATCGTCGGAGACGATACCGCGCATCCTGCCGACCAGGAGGTGCGGGGACAGGTAGGGTTTGTAGCCACACATTCCACATTCAAACAGAAGTCAAAAGGAGTCGAGCATGGCACGTGCGCACTTGTCGATCATCGGAATCATCCTGGGGATGAGCGTGACGCCGGCGTGGGGGCAATGGGCGGAATTTGTGGACGATACGGCGAACCGCCTCGTCGCCGCGCCCGACGTCGGGATAGACAATCCCGACGAGAAGGACTACGCATGGGACGATCTCGACAATGATGGAGATATTGATCTCGTCGCCGTGTACAAACTGATAGGAACAACCAATTGCCAGACGAATGGCGCCTGTCGCCGAAATGCCCTGTTCATGAACGAGGGCATGGCGGATGGACAGGCGATCGACGGCGTCCTCGTGGATAGAACCGTCGAATTTATCAGCAATGAGAACGGCACAATCGGCGTCGCGGGCAGTTCGGGTTTCCTCGACTTGACCAACGATCGCGACGTCGCCATCGCCGACGTGAACGGAGACGGCTGGAAGGACATCATCACCTCGACTACCCTCAGCGGCAGCCTCGGCAAGATGATCTCACACCCGCGTATATATATCAATCGCGGGCTGGACGGCGGCGGCCTCTGGCTGGGCTTCATCTTCGACAACGTGGATCGCGTGCCCACGATGCCGGCCGAACCTCGGTTCTGCTCCGTATCCACCGGCGACGTGGATGGCGACAACGACATCGACCTTTATTTCGGCGACTACCAGCAAGGCGGACCGAGACCGGTCGATCTGAACGATCGCCTCTGGATCAACGACGGCACGGGCGTTTTCACCGACGAGACGACTTCCCGAATGTCCTTCCAGATGGTCAATTCGTCCTTCGGAATGGCTACCGCCATCGCCGACATGAACGGCGACGGTCGCGTCGATATCATCAAGGACACGGCGCTAACGGACCCAATCCACGTGACGATCAGCTACAACAACAATGCCGGTGCGACCAACCAGGACGGCTTTTTTGATGTCTTCGACGTTGTTTATTTGAATTCTCCCTATCACATCACAGTCGGCGATCTGAACAATGACGGGATGATGGACATCGTCATCACCGACGACGGTCTCGACCGGTACATCCTCAATCAAGGCAATAACACGGCCGGCATCGCCACGTTCGGTCCGGAGATGACGTTCGGCGGATCATCGTCCACCCAGTTCGGCGGCAACAGCGTAATCGCCGATCTGAACGCGGATGATTTCAATGACGTGTTGATTGCCAACATCGATGTCGATCTCCCGAGCTGCACCCAGCCGTCGAAGATCTACCGCAATCTCGGCGATCCGCCCGACGTGACACTCACCGAGCAGGGCAACGTCGGCATCGCCCAGGCCGACCTGAATGGTGTCCACGATTTCGCCGTATTCGATCTCAGCGGAGATACCGCGCCCGACATCATCATCGGCAATTGCGTCGGGACCAAGGTCTATATCAACCAGCCCGTGATTGGCGTGAACTTCCTGTACCCCGACGGCCTGCCGTCATTCATCCAGCCGAATCAGGATCTGAACTTTACCGTCCGCGTCATCGCCTCCGGAGCGGTCAACATTCAGGACAACACCGGCACCCTCCACTATTCGATCGATGGAGGCCCTTTTCAGGTCGTCAACATGGTCCAGCCGTTGCCCGGCGGGCTCTACAATGCAACGCTCCCCGGCGCCGCCTGCATGTCCACCTATGATTTCTTCGTCCAGGTTCTGCTTGTCGGCGGACAGCCCTTCAGCGATCCATTCGACGCACCGGCTTCCGCCTTCTCGTCCATCTCCAGCATCGGAACACAGATCGCGCTTGAAGACGACATCGAGGGCGATGTGTCCGGATGGACCATTACCAGCGACGCGACCGTGACGGACGGTCAATGGGAACAGGCCGAGCCGATCGGAACGATTTTCAATGGCAGTCTGGCGGCCCCCGGTGAGGATGCCGAGGCCAGCCAGGCAAAAGTTCGAGCCTTTGTCACTCAGAACTGCCCCGATCCGCCGGCAACCTGCGGCGGTCACACGGCCGGCTCCGCCGACGTCGACGGCGGCGGCACGGACCTGATCTCGCCGACTCTGGTCCTGACCGGAACCGACGCGGATATCTCCTACTTCCGCTGGTTCTTCACAAGCAGCCCGACGCCCGGCATCGACACCCTGACCGTCTGGGTCACGAGCAATGGAAACTGTCCAAACCCGAACTGGATCCTGGTAGAGACCGTCCTCGGAACTTCGGACGGCACGAACACAGCTTGGGAGGGCGCATCATTCCGCGTCAGCGACTTTGTAACACCAACCGCCAACGTCAAGGTTCGTTTCCGGGCCGAGGATACCGGTCCCGGTTCGGTCGTCGAGGCCGGCGTGGATCTGTTCAGCGTCAACCAGTTCCTCTGCTCGGCGATTCCCAATCCATGTGCCGTTCCGGGCGACATGAACGCCAATAGCATCGGTGATGGTTCGGATGTGCAGGCGTTTGTAGATTGCCTGATCGGCGGCGGTCCGTCGTGTGGCTGTGCCGACTTGAATGGCAACGGAGCGGCGGAAATAGGCGATGTCGCCTTGTTCGTTGAGGCCCTTCTGTTGGGCGGCCCGTGCCCATAATGGTAATTCCGATCCGCACTGCGGAACCGGCAGGTATAGCAAACCTTGGTAGGTAAAGAACGTGAGGAGAGGCGGCATGCGTGCGATCCTGTCAATCTTGGTTTGTCTCATCCCCGCGGTCCCGGTTTTCGCCGGGCCGATCACGCTTCAGCCTAAAATGGGCGATCCGATCAGCGGCCTGACGGCGGCACAGCTCCAGAGATTCTTCGACGGCAAGGCGGCCTTTTCGCGGGTCTTTACAGCCGCAGAGGGGCTCGGCCCGATCTTCAACAAGGAAAGCTGCGCCAATTGCCACAACAATCCCGTCGGCGGAGCCGGTTCCCAGACCGTCACCCGATTCGGCATCCCCGATCAGAAGGGCGGCCCGTTCAATCCGCTCGCTGAGCTGGGCGGCTCCCTTCTGCAGCAGCAGGCGATCAGCCCGAGCTGTCAGGAGACCGTACCCGCATTGCCCGGCATCTTCACAACCTTACGAGCGACGCCCTCGGCCCTCGGTTTTGGCCTGGTGGAGGCCATTCCCGACGCCGACATCGAGGCCAACGCGATCACCCCCCCACCGGGAATCAGTGGCCGTGTTCACATGGTTTCCGCCGCGGAAGACCCGCCGGGAAGCCCGATGCACGTGGGTCGCTTCGGTTGGAAGTCACAGGTGGCGACGATGATGACCTTCTCCGCCGGGGCTTCGAAGAACGAAGTGGGCATCACCAACCCCTTGAACATGCAGGACAATGATCCCAACGGTATCAACCCACCGGCGTTAGCCGATTGTGACAACGTGGCCGACCCCGAGGTCGGAATGGTTTTTCTACAGCAGTTGACCGATTTCCAGCGCTTCCTCGCCCCGCCGCCGCAGACGCCGAAGTCGGGTATGACCGGCGAGGCGATCTTCACCACCCTCGGTTGCACGGATTGCCACGTCCCCTCCTTCACCGCTGACAGCAATCCCACCCTTGAAGACGCGATCCGGAGCAAGGTACTCAGGCCCTATTCCGACTTCCTGCTTCACGACATGGGTCTATTGTTCGATGGCATCCCCCAGGGAGACGCGCTGGCCGGCGAGATTCGGACGCTTCCACTCTGGGGTGTTCGAACGCACGATCCGATGTTGCACGATGCCTCGGTTGCGGGCGGAGCGTTCTCGTCGCGCGTGTCTCAGGCCATCGCCGACCATGGGCAGATCGGCAGCGAGGCCAAGCCGTCGGTCGATCTGTTTTTCGCCCTTCCACAGACCGATCGCGATGCGGTCATCGCGTTTCTCGACTCGCTGGGTCGGCGGGAATTCGATCACGATGGCGATAATAGCGTGGGTATTGTTGACCAGATCGAGTTCATCACCTGCTTCAGCGGTTCCGTCCCCACTTATACGCCCGATGATGCGTGCAGCATTTCAGACGTTAATCAGGATGGCGCCGTGGATTGTGTCGACTGGCAGTTCTTCGAGGTTGCCTATTTTGCGGATAATGGCGTGCTTCCGATTCTGGGCTTGACCGACTTTGTGAATGTCCTCACCGGCACGGAGATTAACCCTGCCAAAATCTGCATCGCCGACATGAACAAGGATGGCAGCAACGATGGCGGCGATATCACCGATTACGTTGCCGCCGTTCTGGCCGGAAGCTGATTCGCGGCCCAACTTCCATTTCAATTCGCAGAAAGTTCACATCGATCCGATTCCGGATTGTGAGGATGTGTCCGTGTTGTCCGGTCACCTGGGGATGACATGTTTTATAACTTGATTTCCTGAAAAGAGTTATGGCGATGTCCTATTGAAATGAGGGGCATTTGTTATTGGGGTTTTTATCGGTCCGTCTGGATGGGTATTTCGTCGGTTTGGCCTCGTGGTCCGCACAGCGGACCCTACGAGTTTTTTCGGATGAAGCGGCCCCCCTCTCTGTCCGATACGTTTCGGCGTATTGACCTCGATTGACGACAGCCTCGGCCTTTGCGCGGCCGGCCATTTCCCGGAGTCTCTCTCGTGCCATCGGAATCCATTGCTCACGATTCGTCACTGCCCGCGCCGATTCAAATTCCTGACCGGCTCCCCCGTTTCTGCCATGCCTTTCCCACGGCGGCGATCCTCCTGGTCAGCATCCTCGGTCTCTTTCTCGAACTTCTGCTCATCCGGTGGATCGGCACGGAAATCCGCATCTTTGCCTACCTGCAAAACACGGTCCTGGTGGTCTGTTTTCTCGGACTGGGCATGGGCTGCTTCACCTGCCGCAAGTCCATCAACCTGTACCAGATGATCGTGCCGATGTTCATCCTGCTGCTTCTGATGGCCGTTCCCTTCACCCGCAAAAGCATCGCCGGCATCAGCGAGATGCTCAGCGTGTTGGGCGATTTCGTCATCTGGTCGGAGCGGATCAGCAACAATCCCCTCCAGACGGCGGCCAATCTCTTTCTCGGCCTTGTCCTCACCTATGTCCTGATGCACCTGATCTGGAGCATGTTCATCCCCGTCGGCCGAATGCTCGGGCGGCTGATGGACGATCATCCCCGCACGATCCTGGCCTACTCAATCAACATCGGCGGCAGCCTCCTCGGCATCTGGCTCTTCGTCCTGCTCAGCGCCCTTTACCTGCCCCCGGTGGCGTGGGTCGTCGTCCTGGTCGCGTTGACGCTGCCATTCGTCATGACCGGCTCGGCGCATCGGCGACTCAACGTCGCACTACTTATTCTGATCGTGCCCACCGCGTGGTTCGCCGGCCGCCAACCCGGAGCGATTGAAACCCTCTGGTCGCCCTATCAGAAACTCGTTCTGTACGAAACCCCCGAACGCATCCAGGACAGCGGCGACTACACCATCACCGTCAACAACTGCGGCTATCAGGCGATGATCGACCTCTCGCCGGACGCGATCGAACGCGAGCCCGATCGCTTTCCGCCCGAGATGAAGGGCTGCGGGCAGTACGATCTGCCCACTCGGCTCCATCCAAACCCGCGAAACATGATGATCGTCGGATCGGGCAGCGGGAACGATGCCGCGGCGGCCCTGCGAAACGGTGTCGAACACGTGACCGCCGTCGAGATCGACCCGGCGATCATTGCGCTCGGGAGGCGCTATCACCCGGAACAGCCCTACGCCTCGCCACGCGTCCGTGTGGTCAACGACGACGCCCGCTCCTTCTTCGCGAACTGCGACGAGCGCTTCGACGTGATCTCCTTCGGCCTGCTCGATTCCCACACGATGACGGCCATGACCAACGCCCGCCTCGATCACTATGTCTACACGCGTGAAAGCCTGCGCCAGGCCCAGTCGCTCCTGAAGGAAGGCGGCATCATCACGCTGACCTTCGAGGCCCAGAAACCCTATATCGCCGATCGCATGGGGCGCGTGCTCCGCGAAGTCTTCGGGCAGGATCCCCTCTCCTTCCGCGTCCCGAGAAATGCCTACGGTTGGGGCGGCGCGATGTTTGTCACCGGCGACCTCGACACCGTACACCGGCAAATCGCCGCCAACGACCAACTGGCGGGGCTGATCCGTCAATGGAAAGACGATCAGCCGATGGCGCTCAGCTATTCGACGCCGATCGCAACGGACGACTGGCCCTATATCTATCTCGAATCACGCCGTGTTCCGGCGCTCTTTTTCCTCCTGGCCGCCCTCATGGCCCTCCTCCTGTTGAACGGTCGCAGGCAACTGGGCATCCCCCGGCTGGTGGGCAACTGGACGCGGACGCACTGGCACTTTTTCTTTCTCGGAGCGGCCTTTCTGCTGCTCGAGGTGCAGAACATCAGCAGGGCATCGGTCGTGCTGGGCAACACCTGGCAGGTCAACGCGGTCATCATCTCGGGCATCCTGACGATGATCCTGCTGGCCAATATGACGGCGGCCCGATTTCCGAAACTGCCGATCGAATGGGTCTACGTCGCGCTGTGCGGCTGCTGTCTCGGGCTCTACAGTGTGGACCTCTCGAGCCTGGCATTTCTGCCCTACGCAAGCAAGGCCGTCGTCCTCGGCGGCCTGACGGCGCTGCCCATGTTCTTCAGCGGCATTATTTTCATCCGATCCTTCGCCCGGGAGTCCAACAAACACGAGGCCCTCGGCGCCAACATGATCGGCGCCCTCGTCGGCGGACTGCTCCAGTCCATCACCTTCCTCGTCGGCCTCAAGGCCCTGCTCCTGATCGTGACGGGGTTCTATCTGATCGCCATGCTCACGCGGGCGGATCGGGCACCTCGGCAGGCGACGGCCTCCATTCCGCAGGTCGCCTGATCGGTCTTCAATCGATGTGGTGACCCTGTCTCTTGACATAACTCATTAGTTCAAAATAATTTGTGTTTTATTGTGAATTATACAATCTGACCTTGACTATCCTACATTGTAGGATATTATATGGCTTGTAGAGGCGCGATCATCCGATGTAGGAGTCAGTACTTTGGTGAGCGGAAGGCATACGAGAGAAAAGGCCATCCTGAGTCATCCGAAGACGATGAAGCCTGAAGACTGGCTTCGCTTCATTGAAATGCCGGGCTTTACAAGGGGATGGAAGAAGCTGGGATTAGAGGACGAGGATGTCAATGCGATTCAGATGTGCATCATGGTCTCACCCCATGGGCCGCCGATTGTTTCTGGGACCGGCGGGTTGCGCAAGATTCGATTTGCCCCTGGTCGATGGAAAAGTGGAAAACGCGGCGCAGCACGAGTCTGCTATGCGTATTTCGAAGAGTTTTCGGTTGTCATACTTGTGACCATTTACCCCAAGACACGGAAGGACGACTTGACACAGGAGGAGAAACGCGAAATCAAACGGTTGCTTGAGGGAATTGGGAGAATACTCAAGACCCAAGGGCATGGTAAGGAGAACCGAGATGGTTGATAAAACACGCGGCGATCAGAGCCTCGGAGAAGAAATTATCGAGGACTTGACCGAATTCCGTGAAACCCTGAAGAGCGGTCAACCTATCGAGAAGAAGTACACGGTGCGGACCGTGGAACTGGATCTGGAACCTCGAGCATACGAACCGGAGGACATCCGAAACATCCGGCGTGACTTGGAAGTAAGCCAGGCGGTGTTCGCCAAGATTCTGGCTACATCTGTCGAGTCGGTCGAGAGTTGGGAGCAAGGGGTGAGAACACCTCCGCCGATGGCATGCAGGCTTCTTGATCTGGTACACCGCCATCGGGATCACTGGATCAAGGTTTTGGAGGAATCCAAAAGGGGCCCAGCCCCAGCGTAGATCATTCCAAACTATCGCGGCCCATCCCAGTTGGGGGTGGGCCGTTTTTTTACGTTGCAAAACGTCGTCACCGACCCCAGAGGGACCGGCCTGAATCCCACCTTCGACAGGGAAGCCCCGTGAACGAGGCTGGCCGATGGCGACGCCGATCGGGATAACCATGAACCCTGTGGCGTGGATTTTAAGTAGACATTGGGAAGGGATTCTCGTGGGGGTGGGGCCGAGATGGGATTCTCGATCCAGCAGGGCACGGGAGGGGAATCTCGGTTCAGTACAGAGTGGGGGAGGGATTGCGAAGGAACGTGTTGTGAATTTGTGGCAAAACGGCCTCTATATAGTTAAAGCATTATATAGCATTTCGAGTATGACCGGGATTGGCCTGTGAATTTGCCGTTTTCCCCCCTGCCCGCTCAAATTCGCAGGATTTTCTGACCGGGAAATTCCCCTCCGCGCCTTGGAATTTTTACCCAATTCCGATAGTATACCCCTTCAGTGACGGGCTGCATGAACTGACTAGTCACTTCTATCTTCAGGAGGCGGGAGATATGCTCACGCGTCTTTCTCTGATCGGACTCTTTTGCACCCTTGTCGCTGTTCTTTGCGAAACCGCAGCGGCCCAGACCGGCGCCTGTTGTACCGGCGGCTTTTGCCTCATCGACACCGAGGCCAACTGCACCGGCGGCGGCGGCGTCTATGCCGGCGACAACACCGACTGCATAGGCAGCGGCGCCGGCGGTGGGACCGACTGCAACGCCAACGGTGTCATCGACACCTGCGACATCGCCAACTGTGCATTCGGCGATCCGACCTGCGACGACTGCAACAACAACGGTCTTCCCGACGAATGCGACATCAGTAGCGGATCGAGTCAGGACTTCGACGGAAACGGTGTCCCCGATGAGTGCATCTTCTGGACCGGTCTCGGCGACGGGACAAGCTGGGGCAACCCCGGCAACTGGTCGCCCATGGAAGTGCCGAACAATCTCGGGCCGAACACCTTCAGCGTCGTGATCGACACGAGGCAGACCGGGGCGAATATCGGTGTCAACCTGAACATCAACGCGACGATCGACACGTTGCGACTGCTGGAAACCTCACCCCAGACCGCCGCTCTCACCTTCAGCGCGGGCAGCCTCACGATCGCAAACGCCGGCGGCATCCGCGACGACGGCCAGATCACGATCAACGACACGCACGCGTTGCTGGCCGATACTTCATTCGACATCAGCGGCAAGGGAACCCTCAGCCTGAACGGCGCCACTGCCTCCCTGTCCGCCACGATCCCGATGGCCGGAAAACGCATCACCAACGATATCACCATCGACGGCCGCGGCATCATCAGCGCCGACTTCACCAACAACAGTGTCAATTCCGTCACTGCCAATGATCCCGGTGGGAGCATCATCATCAACGGCGGCAGCGTGATCAACAACGGAACGATATCCGGCACCACCGGTGGAACACTCGATATCGATACCAACATCACGGAAGATCCGGGCGGCACCGGCAGCGTCATCGCACAGGGCGGCGACGTGGTGATTGGCGGCGACATGGATGATCCTCGAACCGTGGACGGTTGTGGCCCGATCGAGTCGCTGCCCGGCAGCGTGGCGAATTTCACAATCATCAAGTCTTCCTTGGCTGGTTTCAGCCATTGGACGATCGGCAACGATTTTCCGCCGAATCCGGGTGTCGTCGAGGCGATACTCACGGTACGGAACCTCGCATCGGGCGTCGTCGCCGGCCCTGTTCAGGTGAACGGAAATGGTCGACTTTTCGTGGATCGCTCGACCGTCGCCGCGACCAACACGCTCATCATCGACACCGGGAGGCTCGACATCGGCGGTGTCGCCCCGCCCAGCGAAATGACACTGACGGGCCCCTATTCCTTCACCGGCACCGACGAAACTCTCATCACCTGGGGGCCGGGTTCCATTCTGCGGTTGCAGGGTGGGCAAATACCCTGTCCGCCCAATAGTGCCGACGTCTCGATCGAAGCGGGCGGGGCGGATGTCGGCACGGACCCCGGTGGATTCGTGAATAACTTTAACCTCTCCGTGATCGAGATTGCCCCCGGGGCCAACGTGCTGCTTGTGGATCAGCTCGATAATGGCAACCGCAACGGCCCAAACGGTTTCGCCGAGGCCGTCTATGCGGACACGCTCATCATGGGTGCGGGTTCGGTCTTGCACCTAAACAGCCTGAACCTCTACGTAGGTGGCGTTCAAGTCCTTCCCGGACCGTTCGGGGGAGGCGAGGTGATCGATTCAGTTATACCCACCTGCATCCCCGCGGTCTCGCACGCGGCTCGGTGGCTGTTGCTCTTGGTCATGGGAGGGGTAGGAATCCTGGCGATTCGCCGGGGTTGGTTGACACGACGGCTCCATCAGCAATCGTAATGGCGTTGCCACGTCGCTGACGACCATCGCGGGTGCCGAATCTCCAGGGTGCGGGTCCATGGCAATCCATGTGGATTGTGTTCCAACCTACAAGAGCCGTTGCGGTGTTCTTCCTGGGGCAGACCGTTGGTCTCCGAGCCTGCTTGCTGGCACTCGGGGCCCTCAGCGGTCGAAAACTTTGCCATAGACCCACCGCCTCACGACAACAAACCTCCGAATAGCAGTTCCTCGGCGTTCACACCCATGTCTTGGCGTGGTATAATGCCCCCTGAGCCATGAGAGGAGCCCCTCAGCCGGGAAAGAAAACTTCATAATCCCCACACTTGCAGGAGAATCGCCATGTTCAGTCTCGACTCGATCCATCGAAAGTCGTCGGCCCTGATGTTGCTCATCGTCGCCGCCACCATCGGTCTCGGTTCCTCGTTCGCGCGGGCCGACGACGCGCCTGGTTATGACCAACTGCGGCGCGACCTGCGCAAGGCCTACCGGTCCGCGAACTATAAAAAGGCGTTGGAGACCGCCGAAAAGATTCACGAACTGCGTCCCGGCAATATAGACGTGATATACAACATCTCCTGCCTGAATTGCCTGCTCGGCAACAAGGCCAGGGCCTATGAGTGGATCGATAAGGCCATCGAGGCGGGTTACAACGACGCGGACTCTCTTCAGAATGACGCCGACTTCCGAACCATCCGCGGCGAGGATAGATTTCGCCGACTGATCCGGCGCATCCGTGCGAGAAATCAGCGCCCGATGACCGGATCTCGCGATGAGGCCGGCAAGAAGAAAACCGTCAAACCGAAGAAGGCCGACAGGGAGGAGATGTCGTCGCGGGACCGGATGATGAAGATCCGGGAACTGACCGGCCGACTTGTCGCGGAATCGAGCGAGGGCAATCGGGAGGCCTCGTTGAAGCTCTCCCTCGAGGCGCTGGATCATGCGAAGATTCTTTACGAGAACAATCGCGACGACGAACGTTTCGGCCAAATAGTCAAGGGTCAGTTGTCGCTGACGTACTATAACGCGGCCTGTATGTATTCGCTGATGAACAAGAAGGACAAGGCCTTCGCCCATCTGGGAAAGGCTATCAAGCTGGGTTCGTTCAACGGCGGCGATTTGGGCGATCAAATCGAGGATGACGCCGACTTCGACAACATCCGCAAGGATCGGCGGTATGCCGCCCTGCTCCGCAAGGCCCGCGGGGAGAAGGAGACGCCCCGTGTCGAGATGTCCGACGAAGAGCGGATGGAAAAGGTCGGCCGGCTCAGCCGCACGATGTTTGAGGCGTCGGAGAAGAAGGAATACGAGAAGGCGCTCGAGGCCGCGTTGGCTGTTTGCGAACTGACCGACAACGCGGTCAGCCACTACAACGTCGCCTGTATGTATTCGCTCTGCAAGCGGCCGGACAAGGCGTTTGATGCGTTGAACCGCGCAATCGAGAAGGGAGGCTTTCCGGGCAACATCGTCGATCAGATGGAGGGAGACGGCGATCTTGACAACATCCGGAAGGATCGACGGTATGCAGCCGCGGTGAAGAAGGCGAAGACGGGCCGAAGCGGGAATACGCGGCGCGGCAATCGACGGCGCGGCCAACGCCGGGCCGAGGCCCCCCCGGAGCGCAAGGAAGAGACGGTCGATTTTGACTGGAAAGTGACGCTTCCGGAAGGCTTCGACAAGTCCCACAAGGCCCCATTGCTGGTCGCGCTGCACCATTATCACGGCTCAATGAAGCGTACCACCGAGCGCTGGCGCGCCGCCGCCGCCGAGGTTGGAGCGATCCTGCTGACGCCGCAAGGGACCGTTGACATGGGCAATGGTCTATACCACTGGGGTCGCGATCTCGATGTGATTGAGAAAAACGTCATGCGGGCGATCAACAAGGTGCAGGATCGTTACAACGTGGATCCGGACAAAATCGTGCTGGCGGGTTTCAGTCAGGGCGGCTGGGCAACGTGGGGGCTTTCCCTGCGGAATCCGGACGCCTTTTGCGGCATCATCCCCGTCGCTGGTCGGTTCGATCCGAAGTCCGACGCCGTCTTCGAGGATGACGATCTCAGGCACATGCGGGTCTTCATCATGATCGGCGAGGACGATAACTCCCAGGTGCTCGACATGAACCGCGATGCCGTCAAGCGTTTCAAGAAGATCGGTGCGAAGGTGAAGATGAGCGTCTATGAAGACGTCGGCCACAGTTTTCCGGACAACGAGACGGAGGAGCAAATCAAGGCCCTGCACTTTGTCCTCAAACGCTGAACCCAGCCAATCCGAGCCCCGAGCGCCAGCGAGCGGAAAGGTTGTGGACGCCCAAAAGGAAGCCCGAAATACCCACTTGTATCCAAACATCGTTGTTTTGATGTTTTTGTTGTTGTAGTTTTATTTCGGCGTTTCGACGTTTCGACGTTTCGACGTTTCCTCGAGCCGGGCGACGACTGCACAGGCCGTCGAGTCGCTCCAGACATTGACCGACGTGCGGCACATGTCCAGAATCCGATCGACCGCAAGAATCAGCCCGACCGCTTCCAGCGGCAGGCCGACCGCGCCGAGCACGATGACCATCATCACGGTCCCGGCATGGGGTATCCCCGCCGCTCCGATGCTGGCCAGCAGCGCCGTGATCGCCACGACTACCTGCTGTGCCATCGACAGATCCTTGTCATAGACCTGCGCGATGAACAGGACGGCGACCGCCTCGTACAGAGCGGTGCCGTCCATGTTGATCGTCGCCCCCAGCGGCAGCACGAACGAGCTGATCCGATTGCTGATCCCCGCGCGCTTCTCGATGCTGGTGAGTGTGAGCGGCAGGGTGCCGTTGCTGCTGGCGGTGCTGAAGGCGGTGAGCAGGGCCGGCGACATCGCCTTGTAGAAGGCCCACGGCGACCTTCGGCCGAGCAGCGTCAATAGCAGTGGCAGCGTGATCAAGGCATGAAACGCCAGCGCGAGAAAGACCGTGAGCATGTACCACGCCAGCGGGATAAACACGCCATAGCCCTTGCCCGCAGAGGCATAGAGCATGAAGCCCAGTACGCCGATCGGAGCGGTCTTGATGATGAACATCGTCATGTGCATCATCACGTCGAATGCGCCATTAAAAAATCGGCTCATCAAGTCGGCCGTCTCGCCGCCGACCACAATGACGAATGCTCCAAAAAGGAGCGAAAAGAAAATCACCCCGAGGATCGAGCGGTTCGACCCATCGGCCATCGAGGCGAATGGATTGGACGGGACCAGCGTGAAGAGTTGTTTCCAGAGCGTCTCGCCAAGGCCCTGTTTCGACGATTCGCGAATACCTTCAGCGCGGCCGAGCACTTGTTCATATCGAGGATCGTCCTTCAGGCGGGCAAGATCGGCATCGCCTCGGATGCGCTCGACCGCCGCCTCGCCACCTTCGCTCAGAATGAGGAACCGTTCGAGGTTCTCAAACGCCTTGTCCTGTCGATCATTCAACGCATAGAGACAGGCGGCGCGGTAGGCACCATGGGCAGCCTCGTCTATCGCGCTGACGGCGTGGCCCTCTTTTTCGGCCGTCTCCTGAAGTATGGTCAGATCGGCACCGACGCCGGGCTTGATCAGGTTGACCATGACGATCCCGACGATGATCGCCATGAGGCTGGTCGATATGTAATAGACGATTGTACGACTTCCGAGCCGGCCCAGGCCCTTCAGGTTGCCGGTGCTGATGACGCCGGAGATGAGTGACGTGAGGATCAGCGGCACGACGATCATCGACAACAGCCGGAGGAACAGATCACCCACGCCCTTACCATAGGCGGCGACGGTGCGCGGCCAGGAAGCGTCGATGCTGCCCTGCTCGGCGAGATAATTCAGCGGCAGACCGATCGCCGCGCCGAGAATCATCGTGATCAGAATCTGGTGATGCAGCTTGAGGCGCATGTCAAGGATTGTAACCGCGCCGTGGCAGAGGTTGCCAACCGGTGTCAAAGTCTTTTAAGACAGGAGCTTACGGCAGGGGGCGCAAAGGGGCGTAGTGGGTTTTCAGCAGGATATTCTTTTCTGTTTTTCTTTTCTGTTTTTCTTTTCTTATTGTCTGTTTTATCTCCGCCTTCCTCTGCGACCTCCGCGGTAATGATTTTTTCTTCTTATCGCGCCGCTTGCACAAACGCCTTCACCCGCCGCGGATCCAGCGGCGCGGTCGTCTTTCCGCCGCGTTTCAAAGATGTTCCCACGATCACAGCGTCGGCGATATCCAGCAAACTATTCACGCTTGTCGCCGAGACACCGGAACCCACCCAGATCGGCCGATCCCGCACCGCTTTGGCTACGCGCCGAAGGGCGTCGACATCCGTCTCCGCGCCGGTCGCCGGGCCGCTCACGATCAGGGCGTCGGCTCCGGCCCGATAGGCCGTTTCCTCCGCTGCGCGGCCGATGTCCGGCTGGCTGATGGGCTGGGCGTGCTTGACATGCACGTCGGCGGCGATCTTGACATGCGCAGCGATGTCTTTGCGTTGGCGGACCAGATCCTCGGCACGACCGGTGATGAATCCCTGATCGGTCGCGTATATTCCGGACAAGACATTGACGCGGATAAAGACCGCCCCCGCCGTCGCGGCGATGGCCAATGCGGCGAGACTGTCGTTGCGCAGGACGTTCACCCCGACCGGAATGCCCACCGTTCTCACGATACGATCCACGACTAGGGCCATTGCGGAAATCGTTTCTGGTGAGACGGATTCGGCGGAAAAAGGCGTATCTCCAAAATTCTCGACAATTGCCGCGTCGAAGCCGGCATTCGCCAGCAAGGCCGACTCGGCGACGGCCCGGTCGATGATCCGATCCATCGAAGATGACGCGCCCGCCGCGCCGGGCAGCGCGGGCAGATGGACCATCCCAATGAGACGAAAGTGATCGAAGGGTGGAGGTTGCCTGGAACGGGATGACTGTTTTCGCTTTGCCATGCTGATTGTCAAATCCGATCCTTTGTGGATCGGGAGTGTGGATGTGTTTCAGGAACCACAATCCGACACAAAGGGCTCAGAAATCAAGCCCGGCTGAAGCCGGCTAAGATTGTTCCTAGGGCCATTGAACCACCGACTGAAGTCGGTGGCAAACACGGATCGGCTGAAGCCGGTCAATGAACGCACCGGTTGAAAACCGGGGCCACAGCGCGCTGGAAACCGGGCCACAACGTGGCCAAAGGGTGCAACCCAGGGGATCAGCATTAGTTCTTCACGGCGACTTCCTGTGCTGCTTTTTTCTGGGATTCGGTGGTGTTCGTGTTGGTCAACAGCCTCTGCTGCACGCTGGTGAGGATCTGTTTCTCCAGACGGTCGCACAGACTTTTGAAGTACCGACGGATGGGTGCGTGCAGGCGATCGAGTTCATTCGCGTGGTAGGCTCGTGCCTTTTCGGTTTCCGCAGTCTCGCTGAGCCGCCGAACCTTGGCGATCTCCCGGCCCCGCGCGTGAAGATAGTCCTCCGCCAGCCTGAGCGAATCCTTCAGGATGGCCTTGGCGCTGGCCCGCTGTCGATCATCACACTTATAGGTGTTGCAAAACCATTTGACGTAGCGCTCCCACTCCGACTCATTCCCGGCGACGATCTTCAGATCGGGCTTTTTCTTCAGCAGTGCGGCATCGACCAGGCCCTGGTGCTCGGCCATTCGGATTCGGTATTTTGCCATCTCGCCCGCGTGAATCGGATCATTCTGCAGGCCCCAATCCGTCGGGTTCCAGTTGCCCGCCTTCCAGTCCTTGATCATCTCCACGAAGTCATTGTGACGCTTGACAACCGCCTCCATGTCGATATCCAGCCGACGACGTTGGTCTTCGTTCATCGTGCCTGCCAGCTTTTGACGTACACGCTCGACCGCCTGCAAGGCGTCGCCCATGAGCGGATCGAACTTCGCCGCCCACTTCTGAACCTTCTCGGCGGTAAACGGCTCCTTCCGCGCACGCGTCTGGACGATATCCAGGACGACCGGCATCATCTCCATGAAATGCTTCTTCGCCACGCTCATCGACTCGGCCCGCATCTCCCGCGCTGTCAGCGTGCGCTGATCGTGGGTCAACGTGTAGCGCTGCTGAATCCCGTTGAGAAAGATTTCTTCGCGCTCGGTGACATTCAAGGGCGATACACGCGAGACCTGATTGATCAGATCGAGGGTGAACATGTCAGACTCGGAATTCCATCCGTTCTTGAGAAAGATGTTTAAGTTGGCGTCGGTGATGACCTGCGCCTCATATTCCCACGGCCCGATCTGACGAGTCTGCTCTTCCAACTCCTTGATTTGTTTGAGGGGATCGGTCGCTGCCTTCTTTTCGCCACTGCCGGGTTCGTTCTGGGCATACAGACGCACGGTCGCGACCATCATTAACATCAGGGCGACCAGACACAGCCGGAAAAATGAGCTGTTCCGGCGGGTTCTCTCTGGGTGTGAATAAAATGCCTTCATAGAGTCGATTCCAAGGACGGAGATGTTGAAATTATTCGTGATTGCAGCCGTGACCGCTCCCTTACGGTCGCGGCTCTGATAAAAGTGCCACTTCTGATACACCCTTTCAGACACAGTTGCCTCCGCTATTCCGAGCCCGCTTGATGGCATCCCGCAATTTCTCATGAACTTCCAACGGTCGGGCCACAATTCGCCAAGTGCCGAACCCGCCGTCTCCCGAGGCGGTCTGGAACGTGACGGTGCCCACCCGAGCCAGACGTTCGGCGGGAGAGAGCGTCAATCGCGTGTCCTGGATGCGATCCAGACCACACTCATACAGTTCAACGGAAAAGGCGCCGCGAATGCTCATTACACGTCGGTTGGTCAGGACATAAAGCCTCGAAACCCAGTCCAGCATGGCCCAGGACAGCCGGACACCGGCGATGAGAATCGCCAATTGAAACAGATAGCCTCCGTAGGAAGGCCCGACAAGGTGTGTGGTCGACAATCCGGCCAGCAAGCCCGCGATCACGATCCACCGCGTCGATGCGAGGATGACGAACCAGGGCGAGGGCTTGATGGCGAAGTGAACCACCTCCCCGCCATCGAGCAGATGCGCGGGAACCATCTCCTCGCTGACGGCAAAACCGATCGCTCCGCCCGGCGTGCTCTCTGAATGGGCTGCCAGGGTTCGGCTTTTTCTCGATTCTGTAGGGCGTGTCGCAATCACGCATACAACTCCGGCTTCAGAACGCCGATGTCCGGCCAGTTCCGGTATTGATCGTTATAGTCCAGACCGTAGCCCACGACAAAAGCATCCTCGATGTCGAAACCAACGAAATCGGCCACAAGATCTTTCGGAGCCTTGTCCGGTTTTCGCAGCAAAGTGCAGATTTTCAGGCTGGCCGGCGACCGGCGATTGAGCTGCTCCGAAACGCTTCGCAAGGTATTGCCGGTATCCAGGATGTCATCGACCACCAGAACGTGCCGATCTTGAATCTCCACGCTGAGATTCTGAATGATCCGTGTTTCCCCACCCGTTGTCGATGCCCCACGATAACGGCTGACCGTAATCAGCCCGATGTGCATCTTGAAGGGCAGACACCGGATCAGGTCGGCCACAAAGATGATCGATCCGGCCAGAACCGGAACGATGACCGGGCCTTCCGGAACGTCCCGATAGGTTTCGGCGATCTCCGCCGCCATTTCTTTCACACGCCGTGCGATCGTATCCCTGGAGATCAGGATTTCCGCTAAGTCGCGTTCCATCGCAACATTATAGTCCCCACTGGAGTGGCCACAATAGTCTGGTGCAGCCAAGTCGTGGTGACTCGCAAGGCCACGGCCAAACGACTTCGTCGTTAGGTTGTGCCACCCATCGAACCTTATGTAGCGGACGCCGGCCTCACTCCGAGAGGCCGATGGCGCTGGCAGCGGCGTAATGCTCGGTATGGGTGATCGAGAGCAGGAGGCGGGTGATCCCGAGAGACTTGGCGACTTCCCGCGTATGCCCCGATAGGCTGACATGCGGCTGACCGGCGGAATCG
>CAYXGR010000005.1:14123-26960 GCA_964464525.1 uncultured Planctomycetaceae bacterium | reverse complement strand
GATACAAAATAATTTGTCCATGAGCAAATGGAGCCCAATGGATGCCTGCCGCGGGCCCGCCTTGGGTCCATAACACCACAGGCGGGACTGTGGCACCGATTTCCAACCGGTGCGAACCACTGTGACGAGCCACGGACTTCCAGTCTGTGCGGCCGGGGCCATGACACTCTACACGGGTTATATTCAGAACTCCGGCGCGTCAATGTGGGGTTCTTGCTGGAGTAGGCCGTTGACCATCGGTCCCACTCGCTTGCGCTCGGGGCTCGGATTCGGGGCTCGGATTCACTGATCCGCATGATTAACAGATGGGTCTGATGACCCATCCTACTCTGGGTTCGCGGGTCGCGGGAACTGTCATGCCCCCCCCCTCATCCGAGTTCCGTGATGGCGGACTTGAGGATGCGAGACTCAGCTACTCGAACCGTCAGACGCGGGATCCTGATTGTCTTCCGAGGCGGGCTCTTCGGTGGGCGCGCTCATTACGATATAGGCACTCGGGAGTATTCGAATCGATCCGCTCAATTGATTCACTGCCACGAATTCCGTAACGCTTTTGATCTTGCGCTTTTCGATCTTGATCGGTCCGTGCATGAGTTCGTTGAACACCGTTTGCCGGCGGCCGAATCGAATGAATGTCTTGGGATGGATGATCCGGGACACAAGCACGTAAGGGGTTCCGGTTGCCCGGGCTGCTTTGAGCATCTCCTCACGTTGCTGCTCGATCTCGGCAATTTCCGCTTCGAGCGTGTCGGCTTGAAACATCAGTTCGGTCGCCCGCTCCTTTTGAGACGCCGTGAGGCGTTTCATCTCTGCCATCAGGGGTTGCAGGCCCGTTCGGATCTGATCGATCGTATCTCGTTTCGGCTTGATACTGTCGCGAAGCTGCTCCGCCTTGAATATCACTTCGGGTTGGATGCCGATGCTGATCTCCGTTCGAATACCGGCGTCACTTCCGAGACTCGATGCCTCCACCCCCTCTCGACCGTAGATCGTTCCACCGATGATCGCACCGTATGTTGCCAGTAGGATGCCTTTACATTGGACTTGGCAATTCATCAGTTCCCGACTGATTTTCACATCGCCCGCCACGGTCACATCGGCCTCTTCGCAGAACCGGGCAACGAGATTGCCACCGACGTGGATGGCCGCGCTCTGTCTCCCCAGAATCCCGCCGCGAATCGTGAGATCGCCGCCCGCTTCAACCGTCGCCGCCTCGATGGCCCCCCCCACCGTAATGGCCCCCTCCGACTTGACTTTGAATCGATCACGAATCGTCCCGGGAACCCGAACATCCACGGACGAGTCGATGTTGCCGGTTCCAAAATCAACGTCCTCCTCGACTCGATACTCCTCTTTAATCGAGAGCTTTCCGTCTTCGAAAACAACCCGGCCCGAACAACTCGCAATCACTTTCAACGGATCGTCATCGCAGGTTTCGACACCGTCTCCCAGTTCGACCTCGCGACCCCGATAGCGCGGCGCAACACGCTTCCCATGGACATCAACACCGGCCGTCCCCGTATCCGCGGGGATAATCGTTCCGAGGAAATCATCCTCCTTGACGGTATGAATTGAATTGAATTCGTAATAATTGACAGGCGCATCACCCTGCCAATCCTGTGCCTGATGTTCGATCGATTCGTGTCGCTGGAAGTCGCCATCTTTCCCGTCGACGGCCGGCCGACCTTCCGCGATAAGACTCTTGTCCGGCGGGGTATCCTCTCGCACCAATGCCAGAAACGGATCGATCCGATCAGACACGGAATCGTCCACGAGGATCTCGGAGTCTTTGAGAATCTGGACGACATCAGCCGAATCGGCGGAACGAATACTGGAAATGTCCCCCACTATCAACCACGCCTTCATGTGATCGGGGGAGACCTCAACACTCAGCGCCGGCGTCGTCACTTTGTCTTGGGTAGTCATGACAATCCAATCTCTCTTGAGTGTCCGCGTATGACTTGTCGTCGTGCGGATTCTGCACGTATTGTGGCTCAGGGATGTATGAAGGGTCGATTCGTGGATCGGGCGGTCGTTTGACGTCAACACTTCATCCGGATCGTGTGATCCGCGTCTGACCTGCATCACCCATCCATATCATTCGGTCAATTCGCAACGAGCGGTTCGTTTCATATCAGCAGAAGGTTATGAAATCGTCGCCAGCTCACGATCAGCCGCGGCGGGCAACCTGGAAAGGGGATTCTTTTATTCGGACGTGTCAATGCAGACCGACACGTCGAGTCCTTCCAGGGATTCTCCCGCCAGGGCCTTCCGTACACGTTCGTTCAACCTCTGAAGGCCGCGATGTGCGTTGCAAAACCGAATGGATTCCCGCTTGCAGGATCGAGGTCCCAGTCGTTCCTGATCGTCCCTGGGATTCAGGGCATCGAGCACCTCGATCAATGAGATATCACTGAGTTTTCTCTCGATGACATACCCGCCTCTACGTCCGCGAACCGATCGGACCAACCCTGCGTGATTGAGCCGCTGCAATACTTTGGCGGTCTGCTCGCGCGGGATCCCCAACGCTTCGGCCACCATCGCGGATGAAACCGTTGAACCGCTGCCGGTCTGATTCAAATAACACAGTGAATAAATGCTGTGGATGGTAGTTCGAGAGAACATCCTTGCCCGGGCTCCTTTGAGGGTCAGCAATCCTCAATCGCGAGTTTATTTCATACTCAACACGTGGTTTTGCGCAACGGATCGAATCAAACGACGCTTTATCAGCGTACGCGGCCCTGAATCTAAGGATGAGCGCACGTGCTACGGCCCATGCGGCTCCCATCCCACCCACGTGCCGCAGAACTGCGTCCGGTTATATAGATTCGTGTTCGCAGGAGGGGGGGCTGAATGAGGATAATTCTATAGAGAACAAGAAATAGTATAGGTCGTGCTGACGTTTGATACGCCCATTCTCAATTCCGAATCGGCGAAGTGCAGTCACCGGAGGGATATGCTGATGTCGTGATCGCCCGGGACCATGAAATCCCGTCTTGCTCATATACCCAGGCGGGATCAACTCTAAAAAACGGTCCGATAGGTTTGGGCGATCTGACCAGAACCCTCCCGACGCGGTGTGGGGGCTGGGTTCGATCATGGTTTTCGAATTCCCCGGCTCCATGGGCTCGCGCACAACATACCATTCAGCTATCAATTAGGTTAACTCCACTCAATCGTGACCCGATCAGTTTGGTGAATTGAGATGTACCATCGAGTTTGTCCCGGTCCAATCGGGTCAAATTGAAGAAAAGTGCCACTCATATTTCAGTTTCCACGAGTGATACCATGTGGAAAGCACAAGTACCCACTCTTGACGACGATGCCGACCCTGTCATGCCATGGCGTCCCCTCATCCATCGACCGGTCAGAATCACGGAGAAGGGCGATGAGCGACAAGAATGATGCGTGCAATCGTCGTATCCTGGTAGTCGACGACAACCAAGCCATCCTCAAGGATTACCTCAAGATACTCGCGCCGGATAGCGGCGTCGTGAGGCTGAACCGGGATGAAACAGTCCCTTCCGCTCGGTCCTCATCCACGCCGAAGATGGATCAATTCGAAGTGGATTCGGCGTATCAAGGACAAGAGGCGCTGGAGAAGGTTCGTCAGGCCGAAAGCGATGGGCGACCGTATGCGATGGCGTTTATTGATGTGCGCATGCCGCCGGGTTGGGATGGAATAGAGACCGCGGCACAAATTTGGCAAGTATCTCCCGATCTCGAAATCGTGATCTGCACGGCATACTCCGATCATCCATGGGAAGAAATCACGAATAAACTCGGCCGCATGAATCAATTGCTGATCCTGAAGAAACCATTTGACAACATTGAAGTGCGACAGCTTGCCTATGCCTTGACGGAGAAATGGAGTCTCGCCCATCCAAATATTGGAGAGCAACACAAACAGACCGAAGACGTCCAGTCTCCAACCAAGACGCGCGTTGTTGTGGTAGATGATGATCCAGAGATTATCTCACTCTTCACCAAGCTTCTTGGTGCCGCCGGCTACAATGTGATTGGATTTATGGATCCGATCGAAGCGTGGAATACCCTATGGACCCAGGAACCACTCATTCTCCTCACCGATTGGCGTATGCCGGGCCTGAGCGGAGTGGAGTTGTGTCGGAGAATACGAGCCTCGGATCACCTGGGAAGAATCTATACGATCCTGGTGACCGCCTCCGACAATCCGGACGATCTAATCGTCGCGATGGATGCCGGCGCGGATGACTACCTGACCAAACCCTGTAACAAACAGGAACTGTTGGCCCGTTTAAGATCCGGCGAAAGGATCCTTGAACTCGTTCAACAACAACGCGATTATTCAGATGTCATGGAGTCCCACAACCTCGCATTGGAAGCCGCCAACATGCAGGCGGAAGAGGCGATGGAACAGTTGGAACACACCCAACAGCAACTCCTGCAGGCTGACAAGATGGCCTCCATCGGCCAGTTGGCCGCCGGGGTCGCCCACGAAATCAACAACCCCATCGGGTTTATCTCCAGCAATCTGAATTCTCTAGGACAGTATATAGATGATTTCAAGAGCGTTCTCACTGCCCACGATGATCTTCTAAGCGCCTGTGCGGGCCGGTCGGAAATGGCGGAAAAGATCGAAGTCATCCAACAGATTCGGGAGGAGAAAGACATTGAATATGTCTTGTCAGACCTGGACAATTTGATCGAAGAATCAGTGGAAGGCGCCCGTCGAGTCCGGCAAATCGTCGCAGACTTGAGGGATTTTTCACACGTGGATAACCCCGATGTAAGTGAAGAGGACATCAATCAACTATTGGATAAGACGATCAATGTGGCGTGGAACGAGTTGAAATACAAGACGGAAGTTGTCCGCGAATACGGCGAGATGTCCGCGATTCCATGCCATGGCGGTAAACTGGGCCAGGTATTTCTGAACCTGTTGGTCAATGCCGCTCAGGCCATCCACGAACACGGTACCATCACTGTTCATACCTATCAGAAAGATGAGGAAATCCATATCGAAGTGTCGGACACGGGAAGCGGCATCCCACCGGAAAACCTGAATCGAATCTTCGAGCCGTTCTTTACCACCAAAGATGTCGGCAAAGGGACCGGCTTAGGTTTGAATCTGGCTTATAACATCGTTCATTCACATGGTGGCAGGATCAGCGCGGAAAGTACCGTCGGAAAAGGCACCACCTTCCATATCGAATTACCGTTATCAGGGCCACCCGAAATGCAGGAGAAGGAAAGTGAATGCGTCGCATGATATTGGCGAAACTGCCTGTTTGAGCTCGTGCGATGCTGCGCCGGCTGACCGGAGCGACGCTGCATCATCCGGCGCGCCGACACAATCGAAACTGAGAGTACTCCTTGTCGATGATGAGAGCGGCATCCTCTCTGCGTTGCGCCGTCTCCTTCGACGGGAGAATTATGAACTCGTCACCGCAAATTGCGGCAAAGAAGCCCTGGCACACCTGGAAAACAAACCTGCCCAACTGGTCATCAGCGACTATCGCATGCCCGCCATGAACGGCATCCAGCTTCTTCGCGAGATTCGAGACCGCTGGCCCGACACACTCCGCATCATCCTGAGCGGCTACTCAGAGGTGAGTGCGATCATTGCCGCAATCAACGACGGGGCGATCTATAAGTTTATCAGCAAGCCGTGGAATGACGAGGAGATCAAGCTTCACATTCGCCGAGCACTGGAACAGCATCAATTGTCAGCGGAAAACAGACATATGGCTGAAGAGATCCTGGAGCAAAACAAGAAACTCCGGGATCTGAACCAGTTGCTGGAGCAGCGCGCCGTGGACGCCTGTCAGGGCCTGTCATTGACACAGAACATCATCGAATCCATCGGTGTCGGCGTGCTCATGATCGATCAGGAGTGGCTCGTCGTCGGGGCGAACAAACGGGCCTACGACATGATCTCCGCCAGCCACTCGGAATTAGTCGGCATTCCCGCAAAGCATGTTTTTCCGAAAACCCTGTATGATTGGGTACAAACAATTGAACACCCATCCGGCCAATCCACAACCTTGTGCTTCGAACATCACGACCGAGCGATCCAGTGCCATGTCAATTCAGTGGTGGCAGAGGGAACCATCCGAGGGGTCGTCCTGACGCTACTGGAGGAGGCAGCATGAGCATCAAGCCCGGTCTTTTCGCTACCCGATCGACAACTTGAGGAGCAAAACAGGGGATGAGCAACGCACTACTCATCGTTGATGACGAGCCACATGTCCTTCAGTCGCTGAAGCGCCTTTTGCGGCGCGACGGCTACGACATCCACCTTGCAAACAGCGGTCCCGAGGCGCTGGAAATCCTGAAGCACACGAAGATCGCGGTCATCATTTGTGATCAGCGGATGCCCGGGATGACCGGCGCGGAGGTATTGGCTGAGTCCTACAAGCTCAGTCCCGATACGATTCGCATCACCCTCACGGGTTTTACCGATCTCACGGCGGCACAGGATTCCATCAATCACGGGCATATCCATCACTTCCTTCTCAAGCCCTGGGATGATGCGCAACTCCGATCCGTCGTCGCGGAGTCCGCCCGTGCCTATGCCCTGGTTGAAGACAATCTCAGGCTCGAGGCGCTGACACGCCAACAAAAAGAAGAACTGGAACAATGGAATCACCAGCTCGAAGATCAGGTCAGGGAACGTACCGAAGAACTCCGTGTTCAAAACGAGCATCTGCAAACGCTCCAGCGCCAGGTTGAACAATCGCTTCGAGATACCGTATGCGTCCTGGCGGGTGTCCTGGAAACATTCAGCCCCAATCTTGGTATACACAGTGGACGCGTCGCTCATCTCGCCCGACAAATCGCAACCTTGCTCCAACTCGACGACGCGGATATACGCGATATAGAATTCGCCGCGCATCTACATGATCTCGGCAAGATCACGCACCTCTCGTCGGGTCTCCATGCGCGGCAGAACAGGGGGGGAACCGGAAAGGTTCCCTCCGGCGATCAGCATCATGAGACCGGATACGGCATCCTTCGTCGTGTCGGCGGATTCGAGACGGTCGCGCTCGGGGTTCGACATCAATCGGAACACTTTGACGGCAGCGGTTCTCCCGGCGGGCTTGCAGGCGAAAACATTCCACTCGCATCGAGAATCATCGCCATCGCCGATGCCTACGACGGTGCGGTCTATCATATCGACGACCCGCTGAATGTGTCTCGTGATGCAGGGCACAAACTGTTGATCGATAAAAAGGGAAAGCGGTTCGATCCGAGGCTGGTTGATCTCTTCATTCAGAGTCTGGACCAAATCGGAATCGATACGGATGTCGATGACGAAGTTGAAATCTCTCCCAGGAAAATCCGTGAAGGCATGACACTGGCGCGCCCGATCATCAACCAGGATGGCATCCTTCTACTTAAAGAAGGGACGCTGATGAAGCCGGAATTGATCGACCGGATTCAAGCGTTGAGCAATATCGATCCCTTGTTGGCTCGAGTATTCGTTCGATGTTCCAGAAGCGATACGTTGGACTGCACAATCGAATCGCCCCCGCTCGAACCGACGACCATCCCTCGAGGGAACGAGCCCACATCGCCCCCCCCCACCGAAGCCGTGCCTCCGACGCTCAAGCCGGAACTGTCCATCCCAAAACACGAAGCAACCGAGACGGTCACCCATGCTGCTGCTGATCCCGATCGATCCGCCCCAACCCAATCACCGGAACGGCCTCGAAAAGATCGCCGAAAAAAAATATTGCTTGTAGACGATTCCGTCCTGATCTGTAACGCCCTTCGCCGAGAACTGCGGCCCACCGGCATCGAAACGGTCACCACCGAAAGCGGTTGGACAGCGCTGAGCCTGGTCGAACAGGATCGCTTCGACGCGGCATTGGTCGATCTGATGATGCCCGCTATGTCCGGCGAGGAACTGCTGAGGCGCCTGCTGGAACGTGCCCCGAAACTCCCCTGCATCATCCTGACTGGCAACGCGACGAAAGATCTGGTTGTCAAGCTCGCCAAGGCACCCAACGTCGTCGGCATCCTCACCAAACCCTGGGATCACGACCGACTCCTGGAAACCCTTGCAAAAGCCTTCGAATCCTCCAAGTCCGCCGCGAGGCTGACACCTGCGTGTGATTGAGTACACTCATTTCGGCTTGCCCTGCGGAACCTCCGTTCAGATGATGAACCGGAACGAGCAAGTCGAGATTACCTGCATATCCCGCAGGGATCCTCATCGCTCGTCGATGTGGATCCATTTCCTAAACCGATTACGGCAGGCCGGTGATCCCATCTCAATCTTGCTGTACCATATCTCTTGGTGAACGGAACCCGTTTTGGGATAGATAGTCAGAATCATGGGAGATTCGATGCGCATTCTGGTCGTTGGCGGCGGGGGACGGGAGCATGCCCTGTGTTGGAAACTGGCTCAATCTTCCCGGACATCGAAAATCTACTGCGCGCCGGGGAATGCCGGCACCACGAGCCTCGCAGAGAATGTCGCGTTGGCGGCCGATGATCTCGACGGCCTGTTGGAGTTCGCCCGGAAGGAGGGCATCGACCTGACGGTCGTCGGTCCGGAGGCGCCGCTCTGCCTGGGAATCGTGGATCGCTTCACCGAGGCGGGCCTGCGGATTTTCGGCCCCACGGCCGCCGCTGCCCGGATTGAGGGCGATAAGGCCTATGCGAAAAAGTTGATGCGGGATTCGGGAATTCCGACCGCCGAGGCCCGTGTCTTCGAACCGACGATTCAGGAACTGGCCCAGGCACGTCAGCCACACGCGGGCCGCAGCGACGAGGCCCCTCCGCTGGACCTGGAGACCGGCTACGAGATGGCCCGGCGATACATCGAGACGCGCGAGGAGGGAGTAGTCGTCAAGGCCGCCGGTCTGGCGTCGGGCAAGGGTGTATTCGTGCACGAAGATCCGGCGGACGCGCTGGCGACGCTTGAGTCTTTAATGCTCAACCGGGCGCTCGGCGAGGCCGGCACGCGCGTCGTCATTGAAGATATCCTGATCGGCCGGGAGGTGAGCCTGCTTGCGTTGGTCGATGGTCGGTCGATCTACATCCTGGAATCGGCGGCGGATCACAAGCGTCTGGGCGAGCGGGAGACCGGGCCGAACACCGGCGGCATGGGGGCGTACAGCCCGTCGGGCTTGTTGAGCGAGTCGGACTTGCGGATCATCGAGCGGGAAATCTTCGTGCCGATCGTCGACGCAATTCGGCGCGAGGGCGTGGAATACAAGGGGGTTCTGTATGCCGGTCTGATGCTGACGGCGGGCGGGCCGAAGGTGCTGGAGTTCAATTGTCGGTTCGGCGATCCGGAGGCGCAGCCGATATTGATGCGGCTTCGGAGTGACCTGGTGGACGTGCTGGAGGCCACGATTGACGGACATCTTGATGAGACCTCGCTGGAATGGGATCCTCGGACCGCGTTGTGCGTGGTGATGGCATCAAGTGGTTATCCCGGCCCGTATCAAAAGGGTGCAGTGATCACCGGGCTGGAAGAGGCCGGAGCGATGGAGCACGTCCGGGTGTTTCATGCGGGGACAACCCTGTTGGATGAAGACGTGGTGACCGCCGGTGGTCGGGTCTTGGGCGTGACGGCATTGGGGGAAACGATTCAGCAGAGTCGGCAGCGCGCCTACGACGCCGTCGAGCGAATTGCGTTTGACGGTGCCTGCGTTCGCGGGGATATCGGGATGCGGGTTTCCGATCGGTAGAGCCGGTGTCAGAAGGCGATTGTATGATCAGAGCCGCGACTGTTAGGGAGCGGTTTCCTGCGGCCTATCGAGGATGATTGTCTTGATCGAATTCAGCGGCCAACGCGTGGTAGTCATGGGGCTGGGGCGATTCGGCGGCGGCATCGGCGTGACGCGCTGGCTCTGCGGCCATGGCGCCCGCGTTTGCGTGACCGATCTGTCGCCGCCGGAGGCGCTGACAGGCAGTATTTCCGAACTCGAAGGATTGGATATCGATTTTCGTCTGGGTGGGCATGACGAGGACGATCTTGTCGGCTGCGATTGGCTCGTCGTCAGCCCGGCGGTGGACAAGCGATCGTCGGCATTCTTTCAGGCGGCCGTTTCGCGCGGCATCCCCTGGACCAGCGAGATGACGCTGTTTCTGGAGCGATGCCGTAGTCGCGTCGTCGGCATCACCGGCACCGTCGGCAAGAGCACGACCACGGCCATGGTCGGCGCTGTGCTCGACTCGGCCGCCAAGTCGCCCGGATGGCGGCACGGTCGTGTCTGGCTCGGCGGGAATATCGGAAAATCGCTCCTGGCCGATGTCGCGTCGATGAAACCCGACGATGTCGTCGTACTGGAGTTGTCGAGCTTTCAATTGGAAGACGCGGCGTCTCTGTGCAAAAGCCCCGAAATCGCGCTGGTCACGAATTTCCGGGAAAATCATCTCGATCGCCATGGAACTCTCGAATCCTATGCCGCCGCCAAGGGCAACCTCTATCGTTTTCAGCAGCGACATCACTGGCTGATCCTGCCCTTTGGCGAGGGTGTGGAACAACTACCCGGCGGCTGGGAGGACAAGCCGCGGCTCTATCGGTTCGGTGTGAATCCGAAGGCGGGTCGGGCACGCATACGCTGCCGGAATGGGGCGGATCATGCGATGGAGGCCGTCGCGATCGAACTGAGCGTACCCGGACTGCACAACGTGCAGAATGCCGCCGGGGCGCTGTGCATCGCACGGTCGCTCGGTGTCGCCGATGCCGTTTCTCTTCCGGCGTTGGAGCAATTCGCGGGGCTTCCGCATCGGCTCGAATTCGTGCGGGAGTACAGGGGGGTGCGATACTATAACGATTCGAAGGCCACCTCGCCGGAGGCGGCGATGACGTCGCTACGCGCGTTTGACGCTCCGATCGTGCTGCTGGCCGGCGGGTCCGACAAGGGGGGCTCCTTTGAAACATTCGGGCGTGCCGTCGTCGGTCGAACGAAGTCCGTCGTCTGTATGGGCGATACGCGCGATCGTATTCGGGGCGAAATCCGTGGAGTGGGCGGCGACTCAGGCCCCCCCGACATCAAAACGGCAGACAATTTTGAAGCCGGCGTGGAGGCTGCCCGCGCCTCGGCCGAGCCGGGCGACGTAGTGTTGCTGAGCCCGGCCTGTGCGAGTTTCGACCGGTTCAAGAATTACGAGGAGCGCGGCGAGACATTCAAACGCATTGTCCGAGGCTGGTCCTGAGGCCGAACCCATGAGAATGTCAGCGATGAATCGCAAAGGCGACGTACGAGTGCGGTGGATTGTGTTGTTCCCACTCGCTTGCGCTCGGGGCTCGGATTATGGGTACGGATTGCGTATTGGAGTGTCACTCCTGGCATGGGTCATCGGTCTGTACGCCGCTTCGCCCTGTCCGGCCGATGAAACCTCCGTGGCGACGGGTGAACACTATCGTATCGTCTGTGATTTCAAGAACGATCGACTCGCCCGGGCGGCCTTGAAGACCGCCGAGGCAAGTTGGCCATTTGCCGTCGCGTTGTATGGTGAGCGGGAGAAGTCCGACGACGCACGCCCGTCAACAATCCATCTATACCGAAATACCGACGACTATATCAAAGCGGATAAGGATATCACCTCGGGCCGATTTCGGAAAAATCTGGCGTTCTCGTCTCACAAGACCCAATCCTCGTACATCGCCTTGCAGCCACCCTGCACGGATGAGACGCTCTCGACCGTCGGGCTCCCCATCCTCACGCGCTACATGATCGCGCACGAGGCATCTCATTTGGTGTGTTTCGGTGCCATTCCGAATCACCGCTCTCACCCGGACTGGCTCAGCGAGGGCGCGGCCATGTGGATTGCCGAGCGGACCCTGCGCGAAGGTAAATGGACCTCGTCGGCGGAGCGGGATCCATACGAGTCAATGCGGATGCATCGCGCGAAAGACCTGCTGACAAAAGACCGGATTCCCGCGATTCGACAGATTCTAAGAGACGATTGTAATGGTTTGGATACCAACCACCGCTACGCCGTCTATTGGCTTTTCTTCCGCTTCATGAAGACGGAAAAATACGAAAAGAAATTCAACCGTGTGCTGGCCGAGGCATGGCGATTGGGGGGCGGGAAAGATTATGCCTCGAAGCTCGTGATGTATTTCGAGGAATCGTTCGGCAAGGAGGGCCTCGATCGTCTCAACAACGAATTCCGAGAATACGTGAAGTCAACCCAACCCAGGTGGCGGGAAACCTATCGTTCAATGGAAACCAAGGGAAAGACATGGACCCAGATCGCCTTTGCCGACAAGAATGCGATCGCCTGGCGAACGCGACGCATCGGCCGCAGCACTTATCGCATCACCGGATCGGTGGAGATTCTTCCCAATGACCGCCGGCAGATGAATCTACTGCTGGGTAAGGACGGCGGCGGTTTCATCTCCGTCGCCTACGTCGCAGGATACGGCGTGTACGTCTTTCGATATGACAGCCGAAAGGATCATTGGACCGAACTGGCGAAGGCGGAGGTGCCGAGTATTGGCGTTGGCACGAAAATCCCTTTCGAGGTTCGAGTGGACGTGGCAGACCTGAAGGTTCTCATCGGGAAGAAGACGATCCTGAAGACCCACGTGGGCAACCAGGACATGACCGGACCGTGGGGGCTAAGCGCCCAGGCGGGCTCGGCGGGCCAATGGCGAAAAGTCCGAGTCACGAAGGATTGATCGTTGGGCTGGCATAGAGCTTGACGATGGGTTTGAGTCTGGAATCTCATCGCTCCGGGAGAACGACAGTCAGGGGTACGGGATCATGTTGTTCCCCGCTCGCTTGCGCTCGGGGCTCGGATTGCACCGCTTGAAGCAGTGGCACGCATGTCGTCGGACTGCACTGCTTGAAGCAGTGGCACACGTGCCGTCGGATTGCACTGCTT
>CAYXGR010000005.1:9646-14023 GCA_964464525.1 uncultured Planctomycetaceae bacterium | reverse complement strand
CGTCGGACTGCACTGCTTGAAGCAGTGGCACACGTGCCGTCGGATTGCACTGCTTGAAGCAGTGGCACGCATGTCGTCAGGATTGCATCTCTTCAATGAATGCCGAGGGGTTGTTCGCCCAACGCTCCGCTTCCAGGGCCGTTACCATGCCGCTCTTGGTCAGATTGGCTAACGAACGCTCCATCGTAACCATGCGTTCCTCCGGCGTGTTCTTGGTTCGCGTCTGAAGTTGGCTGTATATCTGCTCGGTCTTCAACAGCCGGATCAGATTGGAAACCGAGTAGATGTTGTTCATCACCTCCATCGCCACGACGCGCCCTTCGCCGTCCTGACGGGGCACGAGCTTCTGCGAAATAATGTGGCTGAGGCCGAGCGAGAGCTGACTGGCAATCTCGTCCTGCTGATCGGCAGGGAACAGATCGAGGATGCGCGAGATGGTGCCGCGGGCGTCTCGGGTGTGCAGCGTCGAGAAGACCAGGTGCCCGGTCTCGGCGGCGGTCAGGGTCCAGCGGGTTGAATCGCGATCACGCATTTCGCCGACGAAGATCACGTCGGGATCCTCGCGAAGACAATCCCGCAACCCGCGTTCATAGCTCATCACGTCTCGGCCGACTTCACGCTGAGAGATCAGGGCCGCGTTGCTTGTCAGCCGATACTCGACCGGATCCTCGAGGGTGATGATCCGGCAGGCCCGCGTCTGGGCGATGCGATCGAGCAGCGACGCGATGGTCGTGGACTTGCCCGCACCGGTCACTCCGGTCACCAGCACGAGGCCCTGCTGCTTCTGGATGATGTCGCGCCAGACGTCGTTGGGAAAACCGATCGATTCCACATCCGGTGGCGATGCCTCGAGCGCGCGGATGGCGATGGCCAATCCGTCTTTCTCGTGAAAACAGTTCAGCCGGAACTGCATGCTGTCCATGAAGCAGGAGCTATCCAACGATCGAGATTCATCGAGATGGGACCACTCGGCATCGGTCAGCAGACTGGCGGCAAGTTTCCGAACTGTCTCAGCGTCCAGGTCCGGTCCCTTCATCCGCTGGAGGAGCCCGTCGACGCGATAGACGGGCGGGCAGCCCGCCTTGATGTGCAAGTCGGACACCCGCATCGAGCCGACCTGAGCGAAGTAGTCGAGCAGATCCTGCATGCAGACGATTTTTTCGGGGCCGACGGCATAGACTTTCGATTCAAGGGTGTATTCGGATGACATCGTGGTCGAATCCTCGGCGTGTCTTGACAGGATGAACGGCGCACTCGGCGTCCATTCATAGTCTACCCAGCCCCATGCAGGATTACCAGTGCCCCGTCAATCTTGTTCCCGGTTTTCATAGCAGGTGGGGCAGAGCCGTACGCCCGACGACATGTGGTAGACCCGCTCGCAGGCGCGATCGCAGCGTTGACAAACACCCGGTGCGGTCGGCGGCGTGGGGATTCCGTCAGAGTGATTCTGATTGCGAATCCTATCAGTCCCGGTTTGCTTCAACTTGCGATTGAACAGTGCAGCGCGCAGGCCGGCCCACGAAAAGATCAACACTCCGAAACCCAGCACCGCGCATACAAGTAGACCGATGAGCAGCCTGATGTTGCGCGCGAACATTTCCAGTTGAGGATTCATGACACCCGCTTGTGTCGCAGCGATTTATTCGACGCTCGTTTCCACCGCCACCCACGGTCCCACGAAGTCTCGAATGAATGGCGGCCTGAAGAGGATGTCGAAATGACCGCCTTGGTTGCCGTATTGTCTCATCTCCGGGCTCCATGGGATCTGAATGAGCTTGTCGCTCTCGATGGTGAAACCAACGGTCGCACCCGGAAGATCGAACACACGATCCGTCGCGCCCAGATTCAGCGATACGAATTCGCTAAATATATCCGCTGGTGAATAGTAATGAATCACACTCAGCCTCGTATTCTCCAGCATCGCCGTCAGATCATAATCTCGTGAGACAGTCGCGCTCATGAGGATCACCCGATCAACGTGCTTCTGCTCCGGCAACGACTCGACCACCATGATCGCGATCATCGCTCCGGACGAGTAGCCGATCAGCGTCACGGGGCGGTCGGGATGCTCATCCGTGTAGGCCGCAATGCGCTTCGCCTCCCGCTCAGACCAACCACGATTTCGATCGAGAGATTCCAGATTCGTCAGGGCGTCCCAAGGCTGCCCCCAGGGCATCACTTCGATGGCATGTTGGACGCCATATTCGCGTAAACCGTCGTGCCAGGCAGCCATTTCCGTATAAACATTGGCGGCGCCCGGATACATTACGACCAGACCCGATTCAAACTGTTCCGGTGTTGACGGCGGCGGTCGCCAGATATCACAAGCGGTGATCATCAGGAATACCGCCGGAAGGATCACACGAAGACACGACGGGAACCTCAACCTCTCACGATCCCCGGCGACTTGTCCATGGTATTTTGATGGATTAGCGATACGCTTGAGTGACAATCCCCAGCCATTGAATGCGACCGAATAGATGGCATGTAAACGGTCAAATGGATCTCTCAGGTATCGACACAAGTGCAACAGTACACTCGCTATCCCGATCATCCCAGGCCTCATACATCACCCCCTGTTTTGTGAGCATTTGCCATTCGTTGAGCCTCGGCAAGGATGGATTGGTACTTACTGCCAGTTTCCGATTTTCCCCAGAGTGTATACAATTGGACGATTCGCTGAAGCGCCTCCCGCGTGCGACGATGGGTGGGGCCACGATCCTTCGCGATTTTCGGATAACTGTTCAGCAACAACGGTTCGGCCTCCTCAAACCGTCCCAACCCGGCCAGACAGGCGCCCAACACGCTTTCCGTCTTGGCCGTCTTCCAATGATCGGCGGGCAGTCGCTTACGGCGGGTCTCCAGCGCTTCCCGCAGGAGCGGCAGGGCCTCCTCGTAGCGATTGAGCCGAACGAGGATGCGCCCGAGGTGGGTCATCGGTCGGGCGACATCCCGATGGTCGCGGGGAAAGAACTTGAGATGTAGCTCCAGCGATTTGCGACAGGCTTCTTCAGCCTCCGAAAATTTACCCGCGTCGGTCAGAACCTTCGCCAGACAGTGATAGCTATAGCCGACGGCCGCGTTCTCCTCGCCATAGAAGTCGCGCTTGATCTCCAGGGCCTGTCGGACCAACGGCTCCGCTTCATCGTACCGCTCCATGTCCTTGAAAAGCAGCCCCAACTGTTCCATGTTCGCCGCGATGGCGGGATGATTCTCAGGATAGAGCCGTCGCGAAATCTCGAGGCATTCACGTCGATACGGCTCTGCTTCGGCGAAGCGTGACGTGTCGTGTAGAAAGGCCCCCAACACGCCCACGACGTTAGCTCGGAGATATTCGTCGGGAGGTCGCAGTCGACGCACCTGATCCAGGGCCTCTTCCATGAGTGTCTCCGCCTCGGCGTAGTCGCCCTTGCTCTGCAAGAACCCTCCCATATGAAGGAGTCGATTGATGAGCACGGGATCGGAGTTGGGATACACCTTGCGATCAATGTCCAGTGCCTGTCTAAAAAGCGGCTCGGCCTCATCGTAACGACCCTTCTTTCCATACAACGCGCAGGCAAGTTCCCACAGAGTATCAGCGACGGCCGGATGCTCGTTGCCCAGTTGTTCGCGCTGTTGAGTCAGGATCTCACGCAGAATCGTCTCGGCCTCCTCGTGCTGACGATTCAAGCACAGGGCCTGACCGAGTTTCCGACGACTCTCCAACACCACTGGATCCCCTTCTTCCTGAAGCGTCCGCCGTACTTCGACCACGCGACGACGCCATTCGACCGCCCGGTCCGGGACCGAAAGATCGGTATAGACTCCCGCCACCGCCTCCATAAACTCCGCCTGGGCTTCCGGGTATTCCTCGAGTTCCCGCGCGGCGTTGTCCGCGCCATGATCGAGAATCTGCCGAAATGTCGCACGGCTGCCGATCCCCGCCGTCGGATCGAATGTCTTCACCAGCCGCAGCAGGCCGGCCATCGCCCGGCCGGCATTGTCCGCCTCCCTCTGCGCGCGGTGTGCCTCCCGTGTCATGCCCACGATCCCCGCGACCAGGGCCAACACGACAGCACACGCAGCGAGGACCCCCGTACGATGACGCCGGACGAACTTGGCCCCGCGATAACGCAGCGTGTCCTTCCGGGCCAGTACGGGCAATCCCGTCAGATGACGACGTATGTCTTCAGAGAACTGTTGTGCGGAAACATAGCGCCGCGCCGGTTCCTTGCGTAGCGCCATCAGCACGATCGTATCCAGATCGCCCGACAGGCGCCGGCGCAGCTTGTCCGGCTTGCGCTCCCGCGATCGGCCGATCGTCTCAGGAGTCCTTGACGCTCCAGACTCTTTCACCCGCAACGACTGCGTCCCCCCGCGCCGGACGGCCGTGCTCGG
>CAYXGR010000005.1:8275-9546 GCA_964464525.1 uncultured Planctomycetaceae bacterium | reverse complement strand
GATCTTGGCCACCCCGAAATCGAGCAGCTTGGGTACGCCCTCTTCCGTCACCAGGATGTTGCTCGGCTTGATGTCGCGATGGACGACCAGGCCCTGATGGGCGTAATGGATCGCCGAGCAGATCGTCCGAAACAGTTCGAGCCGACTATTCGTCGAAAGCAGGTGTTCGTCGCAATATCGATCGATCGGCAGGCCTTCGATGTGTTCCATCACCAGATACGGCAGCCCGTCGTCGGTCGTCCCTCCGTCGAGCAACCGGGCGATGTTCGGATGATCAAGCCGCGCGAGGGCCTGACGCTCCCCGCGAAAGCGGCGGATGATCTCGTCTGTGTCCATCCCCCGCCGGATCAGCTTGATCGCGACCTTCTTCTCGAACTGAGTGTCGGCCCGGACCGCGTGATAGACCGTGCCCATCCCGCCCGATGCGATCACCCCGGTCAGCTCGTAGGCACCGATGCGCCGGCCGACTTGAGACGCCTCCTGTTCGGTGGGAAGCACAGCGGAAAATGGAATCCGAAAGCCGTCGCCCAGGGCAGGCGTCGTGAGAAACGCCTTGGCCTCCTTACCGCTGGTCAGCAGCGATTCGACTTCTTCTCGCAGCGCTGGATCACCCTCGCAGGCGCCTGCTAGAAATCTCGAACGATCTTCCTTCGCACGCCGGCGTGCTGCATCATACAGTTGCTCGATCAAGCGCCAGCGATCAGGATTCACGCTCCAGCGGCCCTCCGCAATTCTCGATACAGCCAGGCCCGGGCCAGGCTCCAGTCGCGCTCGACCGTCGCGTGCGATACGCCGAGCACCTCGCCGGTCTCCTCGATGCTCAGCCCGGCGAAGAAACGCAATTCGACGATGCGGCTCTTGCGCTCGTCAAAGTCCGCCAGGCGGGCCATCGCCTCGTCGAGCGCCGGCAGATCCACGTTCTCGGTCGGCGCCTCGGCATCCCCTGCCGCCTCCAGCGATATGCGTTCCCGCCGACCCCCGCGTTTTGCGGCCAGGTGGCTTCGGGCATGATCGACCAGGATTCGGCGGATCGCCGTTGCCGCCACGGCAAAGAAATGGGTTCGATCCCTCCATTCTACCCGTGTCTGATCCACCAGTCGAAGATAGGCCTCGTGAACCAGGGCCGTCGGCTGAAGCGTGTGGCCCGAGCGTTCCTCGCGCATCAGACGCTCCGCCATCTCACGAAGGTCGTCGTAGATTACCGGCAACAACTGGTCGGCGGCGGCCTTATTCCCACTGCTGAGGTCCGCGAGCATTTCCGTCAGATTGTC
>CAYXGR010000005.1:0-8175 GCA_964464525.1 uncultured Planctomycetaceae bacterium | reverse complement strand
CGGCAAACTGTGAAAGGGAGAATCATGTCCGAATACACCATTCCAAAACCCAAGGGAGGATCGATCATGACTGTCAGACGCTTCGCCATCCTCGCCGCGCTCGTCGCGGTGACATCACCGGCGTTGGTTCGCGGCGAGACTGCTCTGGACGACAAGATGACCTACCAGGGTCGGCTCCGGCAGTTGGGCCTGCCCGTGAGCGGGAATTGCGACTTCCAGTTCAGCCTGTGGGACAACGCCTTCGGCGGCACTCAAATCGGGACGACTCAGACGAAAACCAACGTCGCCGTCACGAACGGCCTGTTCACCGTGAAACTCGGATTCGGAACCGGATGGGCCAATGGCAACGCCCGCTGGTTGGATATCTCCGTCCGATGCCCCGCCGGCGCCGGGGTCTATACCCCCCTGAACCCACGCGTCGAACTGACCCCCGCGCCCAACGCCCTCGCTCTACCCGGCCTGCGGACTCAATGGGTGCTCACCAGCCCGCCGGGAATACCGAGCCTCATCGGCGGGCAGGACGACAACAATATCACCGCTGGCGTTCTGGGCGGAACCATTTCCGGCGGCGGAATACCCAATGTCGGCGGAACCTTGCCCAATCGCGTGACCGATGACTTCGGCGCAATCGGCGGTGGAGGCGGCAATCTGGCGGGTGACGACGCCGGCACCACCGGCGACGCCCGCTACGGCACCGTCGCGGGTGGGCGTGACAACACCGCCAGCGGATTCTACGCGACGGTCGGCGGCGGCACCGCCAACATTGCGAGCGGCGATGAGGACACCGTGGGTGGCGGTTCGGATTGTGTCGCTTCCGGCGGGTTGTCGACGGTCGGTGGGGGGTTTTCCAATCTTGCAACCGCTCTGGTCTCGACAATCGGTGGCGGCAATTCCAATGAGGTCTCCGGCGAGGCCGGCACCATAGCCGGCGGCGGCGCCTCTGATCCCTTCAACCCCCTGACCGGCAACCGTGTCTTTGACGACTACGGTACCGTCGGCGGTGGTGGAAACAATCGAGCAGGCTCTGACGACGGCGATAGTACAACGACGATCTATCCGACCATCAGCGGCGGCCGCAACCATATCGCAAGCGGGCGTTTCTCGACCATCGGCGGTGGCGACGAGAACACCGCAAGCGGAGAAAAATCGACCGTCGGCGGCGGTTCCTTCAACATAGCGAGCATGGTCGGCGCGACCGTAGGCGGCGGGCTTGGCAACAACGCCGCTAATGGCAACGCCACCGTCTCCGGCGGCAACAGCAATCAGGCCACCGGCGACGGATCGACGGTCTGCGGCGGGGCCGGAAACCAGGCGAGCGGCTTCCGGTCCATCGTGCTCGGCGGACTCAGCAATACCGCCGCCGCCGACCACACTCTCGCAGCCGGACGCCGCGCCAAGGCCAACCACGTCGGCGCGTTTGTCTGGGGCGACTCCACCGACGCCGACTTCACCTCGACCGCGCCCGATCAGTTTCTGATCCGTGCATCGGGCAACGTCGGCATCGGCACGGACAGTCCCACCGAGCAGCTTCACGTCGCCGGTGCGGTCAAGGCGGACGGCGGCCTGATGACAGCCGAGGGAACCACGGGCGCCGGCACGCGGATGGGGCATGTGAAGATCAACACGTCGCAAACTCTCATCGCGACCTCGGGCGGCACGGTTAACTGGGATCAAACCACCAAGCAGATCAAGCTGACGGAAGCGCTCGGCGGATATATTCACTTCGCGGGGCACAAAAATGAGGGTGCCGGTTCCGGATTCTTCAGCAACTATGTCGGCCCGAGCGCGACATCCGTGCTGGCCACACTGAATGCGAATGGCGAGTACCTGATCGTCGACGTAGCACACCGCAATGGCAGCAATGGTTGCTTACACTTGTATTGTTTCTATGACAACGGCTGGCTCATTACCAACTACACCTATCGCCCTGACTAAGAAATGTATCTCCAAGGTCTGGTGGCACCGGTCTTGTGGCACCGGTTTCCAACCGGTGCGAAACGCCTTTTGAGAAAATGCCAAGGACCGCAGTTGAGAAATAACCGGGAGACTGACCATGTTTCACAATTCCGATGATATGAAGAAGTTTTCGAATCTGACTCCGGCCCCGTTACTGATCGCCCTCTCCGTTGCGATCTTCTGGACCTCCCCCGCCCTGCCGCAGAGCGGTGGCGGCTTCGACGTCACCTGGGACACAATCGACGGCGGCGGAATTATGTTCACTACGGGTGGCGACTTCAAACTCGGCGGCACCCTCGGTCAGCCCGATGCGGTCGAGTTATCCGGCGGCGTTTTCACCCTGAACGGCGGCTTCTGGTCGGCCGCGCCGGAGTGCGTCTGCCTGTCCGACGTCAACAACGACGGCGACCGCAACGGCAAAGACATCCAGGAATTCATCGGCTGCATCCTCGCCGGCGGCCCCGACTGTGTCTGCGCCGATCTGGATGAAGACGGTTTTCTGGATCTAAGTGACGTGTCCATGTTCGTGAGCGACCTGCTCACCGGCGCAACCTGCCCGTAGTCAACCGCGCCAATCAGAGCCGTCTTGATCAGAGCAGTCTAGATCAGAGCCGCGCCCGTCAGGAAGCGGTCGGCGTTCGAAAGGAAGCAGTCGCGTGCCATACATACCCGTCCCACCGAGGAGGCTGGGACGGGTATGCATGTTTTTCACTCAACAGATATTACAAATCGTCCATCGACTCCCAGTGCCCCGGGAGTCAGTCATCAATCATCACACGGTCTAAGCCTCCACGAAGAGTTCCGTATGCACCGGGCAGTCTTCGACCAGAAGGCTCGCACCGACCATGTGCGTACTCTCGATGCGGATGTCGTCGCCAAGCCCCGGCGAATCGTACCGCTCCGTCGGCAGCTCCATCGCCGAGCGCAGCCAGGTCGTCACCGCCTCACGATCAATCGGTGGCGTCTCTTTTTCCGGCTGAGGTTCACCGCCTCGCCGACGCAGATCCTCGACAAAGGCCTCCTCCCGCGCATCGATCGCGTAGGACTTGACCAGCTTGGGCCACAGCTTCGCCAGTGTGTCGGGCTGATCGAACAGTTCCACACCAGCGATCCGATCCCCGATCGCAAAGACCGCCCCGCTACAACCCTCTGGCGCGGAAATATCCCGGGCCATCTTCTCCAGGGGCACCCGGTGGTCCTCATACACCTGCTGAAGCTCGTCCGAGGGTGAATGCGAGCGCATGGCCATCATCTTCCGATCGACCTCACGCCAAACCTCTCCCTGGTCCGAGGACGGCCGGCGCTCCCTGCGATACCCCTCAGTAGCCTTACGCATCATCATGTGCCTGAGCTTCGCGTGCGAGGAGCTGCGACGGCTGCCGAACTGACGCGAACGATAGCCCCAGCGGCCCCGTTCCACGCAACTGACCGGGATCGGCCGCTTGCTCCGCCCCGGCACCATCATGCTCGCATTCACCACCCGGTTCTGCTTGGCCCCGATGAGTTGCTCGCCGGCCATCAGAAAGACCATCGTATCTCCCTTGTTGCTCAGGTTGATCTCCGGAACGCTCCCGCCTTCATTGACCTCGGTCACCTCCAACGTCTTGGCCTCCAGGGCCTCATCCAGCGTGAGGTAGGTCATCTCACCGGGAAGATTCCACCTCAGGCCATACACCTGCATCCCATCCGCGGAGACCGGCTCCGCCACCTCAACACCACCCAACGCATCCTGCAATCGCTTTTCCATCGCCCATGCCTCCCTTCATCTGAAACCCGCAAACTCACCATCCACATCCCGACGCTCGACAGACCTATTGTCTTTGAGCGACGTTTTGCGCAGGCGAGGCAATCCGGGCGGCTCAATCGCCCGGTCACTCGCCCGCGGCGGGATGCGGCCACAAAAAAACCCTGCCGCCTCAAGTGGGCAGCAGGGCCTGATGAATCCATGGGGTTTCGTCAGCGCGCTACAGCCCACCCCCCCACCGGCGTTCAAGGATCTCATATCCACCGCACAAGGCGCCCGCGCGCCCGCGCTGAATCGACTCCTCTATGCCGGACCCAATTGTCTCTATCTTCATCAACATGCGCCCAACTCTCGTGGGGATGCCGCTTCTTCACGTATCGAATAACGTACTTCATGGTCAAGAATACGCCGGATTATCGGAAAGTCAAGTCGGTAGGCCATCAATCTCATCCTGGACGCTCCATGACATAATCGGCGGCGTGAATGCCGGCTTCAGCCGGGCAGTTTCATGTTTGCCACCGACTTCAGTCGGTGGATTGCAACATTCGCAATTCCCTGAAGCCGGCTTCAGCCGGGCTTTCATGACTCGTTCCCGACGAGATGGAACTATGACCCGCCCAAACTGTCATGCACCCCAATGAGGATCCGTAACCATCACGATGGGACCGCGAAAATAATTCGTCGGAACCGATCAACCGTATCGGCGTCTGATGTGGTAGCCCCGACAGTTATGGAAATACGCATCAAAATCGCGATCAGGATGTATCCGTGCCTATTTCAGACCGAAATCCTCTGGTTCAGCCTCAGTCGCAATCCACAAGATCGTCTGGATCAGAACGTGATGTTAAAGAAGTCGCTTTTCATCAGAGCCGCGACCGTGAGGGAGCGGTCCTCTCCCAAATCATAGGGCTCTCCCTTGTTCAGCGCCACCCGCTTCCTGTCGGTCGCGGCTCTGGACACCTCAAACACATTTTCAGACGATCCGGCAACATTTTATTCGGATGGCCATAAAATAATCGGAGACACCCGCCTTCGAGCGGCCATTGGAGATGTGATGACAGATGACGCCCGCGACCTGACCGCCGCCCTGGCGGGAGACCACGAGGCATTCGCCCGGCTCTATGACCGGCACGCCGCCGTGGTCCTCTCGCTCTGCCGCTGCCGGTCTGCGGGCGACGCGGATGACGCCGTACAGGAGACATTCCTTCGTGCCTACCGACTGCTACCACAACTCGACGCACCCGAAAAGCTCCGGCCCTGGCTCTACGCCATTACTCGACGGGTCTGTGCCGAACGCCGTCGATCGGCAAACCGTCGCAACCACCACGAGGAGCGGGCAATGATGATCCGAGCGATGGAGCCGCCGAAAACGAGTCCCTCAATAGACGCGGCCGAAAAGTCGGAGCAACTCGACCGGCTGACGGCGGCGATTGGTACGCTGCCCGACGATGAGCGGTTGGCCGTCCACCTGTTCTATCTCGAAGAAGACGCGGCGAACACAGCGGCGACAACCCTGGGCCTGTCGCGCAGCGCATTTTACAAGCTCCTCGCCCGGGCACGCCAAAAACTGTCCCGACAAATGCGGGAGGTACCCTCACGATGAACGATATGAACACCATTCCCAACGACGACGCGGATTTCGGCCCGCCCCCAGCCGACGAACTGGACACCCTGCTTCGCGACTGGCACCGGGAGAACGCCGATCGCGCCCGCGCCGGTCGCGACCGGCTGCTTGAGGCGATGGCCGCCGCCGATGCACCAAACGCCGACGGGAACCATCCACCAGCGGATCGTGCCATACGACAATCGTATGATCGTTCCGAATCCTCGGGTACGCGGGTAATTGAAGGACCGCACGGACTGAAGTCCGCGGCTCATCGCCAGGCCCCGGCCGAATCCCCCGTCCGGATGCGCATCAGGAAGATCGTCATGAATCGCTACTCCCCCGCCGCGGCCGCCGTGATCATCCTCGCCACCCTGATCACCCTCTTCGCCCCACACGTCGGTTCCTCCCTCTCCGCCGACACCCTCCTCGTCCCCGACGGCGGCCAGCTCAACGCCCTCGACTCACACGGGGCGATCCTCGGACCCTGCCCCCTGAACAATACCGACGTCCACGTCGAGATCAGCGGAATCTTCACCCGCGTGACCGTCCGGCAGTGGTTCGAGAACCCCTACGACGACAAGATCGAGGCCGTCTACACCTTTCCGCTAAGCCACCGAGCGGCGGTCGATCGGATGACCATGACGATCGAGGACCGAGTCATCGAGGGCGAGGTCCACGAGAGAGCGGAAGCCCGGGCAATCTACGAACAGGCCCGGCAACAGGGCCACGTCGCCAGCCTCCTTGAACAGGAGCGGCCCAACATCTTCACCCAGTCGGTCGCCAACATCGAGCCCGGCGTCGCAATCCTCATCGAGATCAGCTACGTCGAACTGTTGGAGACGAAGGACGGCGCCTGCGAATTCACCTTTCCCACCGTCGTCGGTCCGCGCTACATGCCCGGGATGTTCGAAGACAACAATCAGGATTCGGGCCTCTTCGGCCAGTTCAACGGCCAATGCGGGTGGATCGGCCCCAGAAAGGGTCTCGTCCTCCTCGCCCCGGCCGACCTGTCGGTCTTTCAGGTGGGCGACACGTCCCGCCTCGGCGAACTCGACGACGCGCGATTGCAACGAATCGTCGAGTCCGCCCGGCCAATCGAAATCCCCAACGGCGACGCCTGGCACACCAGCGATGATGGCGGCGAACCGGCCGTCTGGGTGCAGTTCCAGGCCGAGTATCCCGGCGTCTCGCAGGAGTTCGGCACGCTCTACACCAACAACACCGGCGAGATCGCCGGTCGCTGGTTCCAGTACGTCGTCAAACCCGCCGCCCAAGGCACCGGCTTGGCGACCGGCACCGACCAGGTTCCCGACGCCGCCCGGATCAGCCCGCCCGTCACCCCGCCCGAGACCCGCGCCGGTCACGACCTCTCCATCACGATCGAAATCGACACCGGCGGCCCGGTCCTCACCAACCTGACCTGCCCCTTGCACGACACCGTTTATACCGAAACGGCCTTCCGCCCCGACGGCCTCGCCCGCGCCGCGACGGTCGAACTCGCCGACGCCGCCGTCATCCCCAACCGCGACTTCGTCCTCTCCTGGCGGCCCGTCGCCGAGGAGATCTCCGAGGCCGTCTTCGTCCACACCGACGAGCGCGGCAAGTTCTTCACCCTCATCCTCCAGCCCCCGGCCCGTGTCGAGCCGACCGATTTCGTCCCCCGCGAACTCGTCTTCGTCCTCGACACCTCCGGCTCGATGGGCGGCTTCCCCATCGAGAAGGCCAAGGACGTCGTCTCCCGGGCGATCGACGCGATGAGCCCCGACGACACCTTCAACCTCATCACATTCGCGGGCGACACCCACATCCTCTGGGACGAGCCCATGCCCGCAACGCCGGTCAACATCGAGCAGGCCCAGTCCTTCCTGGAGACCCGCGCCGGCGGCGGCGGCACCGAGATGATGAAGGCGATCACCGCCGCGCTCACCCAGCCCGAAAACCCCGACGGCACCCAGGCCCTCCGCATCGTCTGCTTCCTCACCGACGGCTACGTGGGCAACGACCAGGCCATCATCGCCGCGATCCGCGACAATGCCGCGACCACCCGGGTCTTCAGCTTCGGCATCGGCAACAGCGTCAACCGCTTCCTGCTCGACGGCATGGCCACCGCCGGTCGCGGCGCCGCCGAGTATGTGTTGCTCGAAAGCGACGCCGACGAGACCGTCGAACGGTTCGTCCGGCGAATCGATGCCCCGGTGTTGACGAACATCGAGATCGAGTTCGGCGACGGTCTGGCCGTGACGGATTGGCTCCCCGCCGTCGTGCCCGACCTCTACGACGAGCGGCCGATCATCCTCCACGGCCGCTACACGACGCCCGGCATCGGCACCCTGACGATCCGCGGCGATGCCGGCGACGGGCCATACGAGCGGCTGCTCGATCTGGAACTGACCGACTCCGAGCCGGAGCACGACGTGATCGCCACCCTCTGGGCCCGATCAAAAATCGAGGAGATCATGAACCGGAACCTCGCCGCGGCCCAGTCGGGCAATTTCCCGCCCGAGCTCCGCGCGCAGGTCGTCGAACTCGGCGAGACCTTCGGCCTGATGACCCAATACACCAGCTTCGTAGCCGTCGAACGGCTGCGGCTGACCATCGGCGGCGAGCCCCGCCTCGTCTCCATCCCGGTCGAACTCCCCGACGGCGTCGAGTGGGAGGGAATCTTCGGCAAGCGCATGGTCGAGTTCGCGGGGACGCTGGCCCAGGCCCCGGAGGCAAAGGGTGAGAAGACCACATTGAGAACCTACAACGTCAACGACCTGCTCATTTCGGTACCGAAGTTCAAGGGTCGGGAGATCCATCTCGGACAGATCGGTCAGGACAAAGGCCAGTCAGGCGGCCTCGGCGGCGGGCGATTCGCAGGTGGTGA